>NZ_CP077292.1 GCF_019048065.1 Citrobacter farmeri | reverse complement strand
CACGTCAGATATTCCTCATTATCTTCTCTTTAGCCAGAGTGCCATTTTTAATAAAAAACGGCAATGCCCGTTAATACTGAATTCTGCCAGGCCCGCTAATTTTCATATGCCTGCTTCTTAAAATCAAAGCCCCACACCCGTCGCAAGATTTAATCTTGCATGATTATCTTTTATTCTCAGTTGCTTAGTGCAGCAAATGATGCTGCAATTAACTGTATTTCAAAAATTTAGATTCATATACAACTCTATTATGAATCGTTAAAGAGTCGAATCCAGATTCACATACGAATCAGAGCAGTAATTTCAGACAAAATGAAGGATTCGAATCTGGATTCGAATCCTTCATTTCTGTATAAGGGATTCGTCTGTCTGACGTGGATGAATCTACTCTGACTCTATGAAAAAAAACTAATGAATCGCTTGTGACTCTAAACAGAGTCAGAAAAATTATTTTTAATAAGGATTTTGTTATGCCAAAAATACAGACTTATGTGAACAATAATGTTTATGAACAGATCACCGATCTCGTTACCATCAGGAAACAGGAAGGTATAGAAGAAGCGTCTCTTTCCAATGTTTCTTCAATGCTGCTGGAACTGGGCCTGCGCGTCTATATGATTCAGCAGGAAAAGAGAGAGGGGGGCTTTAATCAGATGGAGTACAACAAGCTCATGCTGGAAAACGTTTCGCGAGTACGTGCTATGTGTACAGAAATTCTTAAAATGAGCGTCTTAAACCAGGAGTCGATTGCCAGCGGTAATTTTGATTACGCCGTTATCAAACCCGCTATTGATAAGTTTGCCAGAGAGCAGGTCAGTATATTTTTCCCTGATGATGAGGATGATCAGGCGTGAACCTGGTTTCATTTCTAAAAGCCGGAATCATTTCCCTGATTCCGGTTTTTTTTTGGTCTCTTTAAAAATATAGAATCTTTACATTCGCGTTAGCGACTCACGTCACATAAATCTGGCACTTTGAATGTTCTGGTGGATTTGAAACTTCTGGTCGCTATTATTAATTTATCTAAGCCAAATGAGGGTGTGATAAATTTAAAAGCCAGCAATGATAAATAACTCAACCATGTATTAAAAATTGCAATGAACCTGTTCATTGCTTGTGGGATTCTTTTGTCTTTTTTCAGGAGGACTGGATGCCTGTTGTTGACCCAGTACATTTTATGTATGAACGTAATCATTTTCCATCTTTGACAGATAAAGAGTTTGAAACTTTAGTTTTATACTGTCAGATGATGAATGTTCAGATGGTTGCTGATTATCAGAATCGTAACCCTGATGCCATCATCAAACATTTAAAAAGTTGCAAGAAAAAAACTGGCGCAGAAAGCGATTTCGAACTTTACTTCGTGGTTATAAACAAATTTGTTAATTTCGAAAAGGCATTCCCGGAGTTAACATTACAACAGATTAATGTTTTGGCTGCGTTTTCCTTTTATCCTAAAAGGTCATCCATTGCGAGACGTTATGGTGTTTACCGTCGCGATATATACGATGAGCTTGTAAAGATTAGAAATAATCTCGGCATTGATGACCTTAACTCACTCAGGATGCTCTTCTTTATGAGAATTACCCTGTTTTTATGAGCTTTCTGGTGCTTTTATAGGTGTTTTTGGAGTTTTTTTTGTTTGATCTACATCAATCTATATTCCGGGGGGGTTGTGAAGTATTTCAAATTTTAAAAAATAAATGTCTGTTTTTGCTGTGTAAAAACTTTTTTGACAAAGTCCTTGAATGGGGAAAATGGCCGGTTTCTAATATCCCTAATGCAAATCAACACAGGTGTGAGTGATGAAGGAGCCAAAATCTAATATCAGAAAGCTAATTGACATTGGTGGGTTAATTGGCAAGAAAGTGAATATTAGCTGTAGTCTGGATGAAGCTATTGATGAACTATTAATGGAGAGTGCACTCAAGAGTGGGAGGAGTAAAAAAAGAGAAGCTGAATTAAGACTGGAGGATCATTTACGCAGATTTTCTCTCGTACCTGCTGAAGAACAGTATATTGAAAAAAAAGTGGATTAATACGTTAAGTATTCTGTTTCAGAATCATTGGTCTTATCTGATGGTTCTGTGCCGGATTGACTTAACCCGTCAATACCGCTCTGGGTTGTTTTGTAAATAATATAAATGGAGTTTCTATGAATTTTTCCTTAGCAAAAGGCGGCCTCCCCGCATCTGTAAAAAATCGTGCATGGCAGTACTGTCAGACGGCATGGCGTGGTGTGACCACTAAAAAAGCGCTGTCCCGTCTGACTGCGCTGTCTCCGCTGCTGTTACTCGGTATGGGACAGATGGCCAATGCAACCGACCTTCTGGCCGGGGGCAAGGATGATGTGAAAGCCACCTTCGGTGCCGACTCATTCGTCATGATGACAATCATTCTTGCTGAGCTGATTGTCGGTGTGGCGATGTATATCCGCACCAAAAACCTGCTTATTCTGCTGGGACTTGTTGTGGTTATCGTCTTCACCACTGTAGGTCTGACTTTCATCAGCTGATATGACGGGAAACGACTTAGACAAATACCGTTTCCCGCAAACCCTGTCAGAGCAGAACCGCATTATTGGACTGCCCCTTGATGAAGCTATCCCCGCCGCGGTTGTTTTGCTGTGGGGATTTTTCACCAAGAAATATTTATTCAGTCTGATTATTGCGACAGTTATCTGGCAACTGATCAGGGCGGCGAAACGCGGAAAGAGTTCCCGCTGGTTATACAACTGGTGTTACTGGTATTTGCCCACTGAATTATTCCGGGTTGTCTACCGCGTTATTCCCGATTCCAGTTTCAGGAAATGGGTAAAATAAATTACCGCAGGGCCATATTATGGAAATCAGCGCTCGTAATTCATCCACCAAAATTATTGCCGTTATTATTTTGTCGCTCACGACACTGGTCTTTATTCTGGGCTTTGCCGTGGCATGGCTGGCTGTGACCAACAGAGCACTCATCCACGAGCAACGTACAGTCGTCACACCGATGACCTACAACGCGCCTTTTGTGGTATCCGAAACCAAAGCCGATACCGAGTATTTCCGGATGATGACGCTGTCCTTCCTGGCCCTGCGTCTCAATGTCTCGCCTGAAACGGTCGATTCCAACCACGCTTTTCTGATGTCTTTCGTCGACCCAGAGGCCCGGAAGGAATTTAAACCGGTCCTCCAGGAAGAGGCTGCACAAATTAAAGCCAATGATGTGAATTCCACGTTCTACACCACAGAAATTAATGTCTATCCCGTTGACGGCCGCATCGATGTTCGTGGCGTGCTGAAAATGTGGATTGGCAACTCTAAGCCTTCCACGGAAATAAAAACCTACCGGCTCCGTCTGAAATACACCGGAGGCTTTACCCGAATAGGCCGGTTCTATGAGGTGACCAATGAAAAATAACCTTCCGGCGTTATTGTTTGGTACAGCCATGATGGTCGTTGTGCCCCCGGTTGCGCAGGCACAGTCACCTGCCACGATCAGCTTTCCACAGGGTGGGCAGTTCCGGCTAAGTATCAGCAATACCGATCCCAACATGATTTTTATCCCTGGTGACAAAGTCACTGCCATCACTGCGCCTGGGGGAATGCTTGCAGACAAGCGACTGACAACGGCTGGAGGGGTGCTGTTCACCTCTGTGGCCACCCGTACTTTCACGATTTTTGTAGAAACTGCGCTGGGCCAGACCTTCTCTGTCGTGGCCACTCCCGTAAAAGGTGAAGGCCGCGTCTATCGACTGATGAGCGCAGAACCGCCCTCACGGCCTGAAACCCGTAAATGGGAAACCGCTCAGGCTTACGAAAAGCTGCTAATCGGCCTTAACCGTGCCGTGTTGACTGGCGACATACCTGATGGCTACGGCGAAGTGAAACCTCTTTCTGACGGTATTCGTCTCCCCGGTGGTTTTTCTGTCACCCCCCTGAAAGCCTGGGCGGGTGATCAGTTGCGTGCCGATCGTTATGAACTGCGCAATGCCAGTACCTGGGGGGTGGTGCTGCGGGAGCAGGACTTCTGGAAGCCCGGCATTCGAGCCGTGATGTTCGATAACAACGCACAGACTCTGTTGGGCGGAGGAAGAATGACCGTCACCGTTATCCGTGAAAACGGGGAGGGTTGAAGATGGCCAATGTTAATAAAGTCGTCCGACGTCGTCAGGTTGCCCTGCTTATCGCTCTTGTTCTCGGAATTGGTGCTGGCGGTGCCGGGACCTGGATGGTCTCAGAGATGAATCTGAAGAAAGCACCGCCCGCAAAAAAACCAAAAGGAGAACCCGCGCCGGATATGACGGGAGTGGTCAATCAGTCCTTCGATAAAAAAGTTCAACGTTCCGCCATTGCAGAAGCCCAGCGGCTTAACAAGGAAACGCAGACAGAGATTAAAAAGCTGCGTACTGAAATGGGACTTGTCAGTCGCGACCTTAAAGGCAGTCAGGATCGCATTCGTGAACTGGAAGACCAGAACCAGTTGCTGCAGACACAGCTTGAGGCCGGGAAGAATTTTGACTCCCTCAGTGCTGAACCCCTGCCGGGTGCGCTGGCCTCTCAGGGGAAACCTGCACCCGCTGGTAATGTTCCACCCCCGACCAGTTTCTGGCCAGCAGGCGGCGGACAGGCCCCGACTGCACCGGTGATGTCCCCCGTTCCGCGTCCGGGAATGATGGACAGCCAGGAATTCAGCCTGCCGGATCCCGGGCCGAAAAAGCCCCGTTTCCCGTGGATTTCTTCCGGCAGTTTTGCTGAAGCGATCGTGGTGGAAGGGGCTGATGCCAATGCGTCCGTTACCGGCGATAAAAATACCGCCCCGATGCAGCTGCGTCTCACCGGCAAAGTTCAGATGCCTAACGATGAAGAGTTTGATCTGACTGGTTGCTTTGTGACCCTGGAGGCATGGGGTGATGTTTCCAGTGAACGAGCCATCGTTCGTAGTCGCTCAATCAGTTGCAAGCTGGGTGATGACGACATCGACCAGAAGATTGCCGGTCATGTGTCCTTTATGGGCAAGAACGGCATCAAGGGCGAAGTAGTTATGCGTAACGGCCAGATCCTGCTGTATGCCGGGGGCGCGGGCTTCCTTGACGGGATCGGTAAAGGCATTGAGAAAGCCTCCTCCACTACCGTGGGCGTTGGCGCGACTGCCAGCATGAGCGCTGGCGATATTGGCCAGGCAGGGCTCGGTGGCGGTGTCAGTTCTGCGGCCAAAACACTCTCTGATTACTACATCAAACGCGCCGAACAGTACCACCCGGTCATTCCAATCGGCGCGGGCAATGAAGTCACACTTGTTTTCCAGGACGGCTTCCAGCTCGAAACGCTGGAGGAAGTGCGCGCGAAAGCGGCTGCACGTAAGAAACAAAATCAGCCTTCTGCCTCATCCACGCCTGCTGCCATGCCGGGTAACACGCCGGACATGCTGAAGCAACTGCAGGACTTCAGGGTAGGGGACACCGTTGATCCGACGACTGGACAGGTCGTCACACAGTAAACGGGCCGGGAAACCGGGCGCAACAACACAATCCGGAATAGTTAGTGCCCTGGAAGACGAGAAAGGGATGGGCGGTAGCGTGTCCGGGCAGCATACACAGGAAAGAGCGATGGCAGACGTACTGGACCAGTTACAGGAGCAGGAAGACCTGATTAACAGGCTGCACATTCAGGCGGTCAGACAACAGTTGAGCGCTAAAGGTGAAAGCCTTACCCGGTGTGAATGTTGTGGAAACCGTATTCAGGAACGGCGTCAGAAAGCGATACCCGGCGTGCGTACCTGCACGGAGTGTCAGCGGATACTGGAAATTCGGGAAAAAAAATATCAGAGGTGAACGATGGGAAGCAGAAAAGCCAATGTGATGGTCGTGGGGAAAACTGGCAGCGGTAAAACCATGACACTCAGTCAGGTCACTCAGTTTTTCCTGGCGAAGTCTGACGTAAGCCAGCTCAAAGAAAGGTATTCCGGTAATGACGGAAAGAGGATAGCGGAGGCTATCCGTCAGAACTGCAACATCGGGTATCTACTGAAGCCAGGGGATGAAGGTCAATAAAAGTGATGGATGCTTCTTTATTACTTCTGCGAGATATCAGCGATCTGACCAGACCGGAGTTAATTGCCCGGGCTAAACACCTGGATATCCTCCGGGCTCGGGTAGCGTATACCCATGTTCATTTTTCTCCCCGGCAGCTAAGGGCTTTTGCCCTGGCCACCCTGATGTTGTTCATGAGCTACGTGTTAACGGATTCCATTCTTTTCAGTGGCGTAGCCAGCCTGATAACACTCATCGGGGTACTACGTTATTCCCGGTTACCCATGACATGGCATACGCAACTGAAAGACGGTATTTCCCGGCTCGAGAGTCTTCGAAGTTCGCCGCTTCGACAGATGGATGAAGCCAATGCCCATTATGACTGGCATTACGCCTCTTATTGTCTGGCTGCTGAAATCCAGCTTATTTACTCAGCGCTTTCGCAGCCAGCCCCTTCAGCGCATAATTTTTCAGGAAACAGCGATGAAAAAAATCACACTTTTGCTGGCAGGCAGTGCCCTGCTGTTATCCGGTTGTGCCGGTGTCAAAAGCAGTTTCGACTGCGATGCCACAACGTCTGATAACTGTATGACCATGACGAAGGCTAATCAGCTGGCCCGGGACAAGGCGGCAAAACAGGCGGGAAAGCCGGCTGCGGGCGGACTGCCTTCCCTGGTTAATTTACCGGCCACCTCTGCGGCGGGGGTTCCGTCAGCATCCCGTTCCGCCGTCAGTCCCTCTTCCGGCACGCGGACAGTCAGCACCACGCCCGCCGTATCAACAGGCACGTCCGCAGGTGTAAACACAAACACGGCAACATCAACACTGACGCCCCGTCCGGTTGCCGGAACGCCGGTCACAACCACCCCGTCATCAGTGGTTTCCCGTCCGGTCGTCTCCGTGGTCACACCGGCACCATCATGTCAGAGCGTGCGCTGTGACCATCCTGGAACGGTGCATCCACAACGCAGCCAGGACCAGACTGCCACGGTCTGGATCGCGCCCTGGGTGGACAGCGATAACGCCTTCCATCAGCCCGGTCGCGTGTCCTTTGTCGTCCGCCCTGCCGACTGGGTTCTGCCGTCACGCATCAATTAAGGAGCGCCTGAGTGAAAAAGTTTCTGAACGTGCTGGAAAATCTGCAGAACGCCTTCCGGATGCCGGATGGCGCGTCGGAGATGACGCGTAATCTGGCCAGTCTGGACTTTCCGCAGCTGACCAGCGTCCTGCCGTACCGCGATTATGATCGCGACAGCGGGTTGTTTGTGAACCGCAGTACGGTGGGCTTTCTGCTGCGTGCAGAGCCCCTTATCGGCGCTAACGAACAGATTGTGTATGTGCTGGAAGATCTCATCAAAAGCAAACTGCCGCGCAAGACGCCAATATCATTCCACCTGGTCTCCAGCAAGCTGATCGGCGATCAGCTTGACCGTGGCCTGTCTGACTTCCGCTGGCAGGGGAAGCGTGCTGACAAATTTAACCGTATCACCCGGGCGTTTTATCAGCGTGCGGCGCAGCAGCAGTTTAACAGCCCGACCGGCCTGCCGCTGACCCTGCGTGACTACCGTCTGTATATCTCGTACTGCGTGAAAGCGAAGAAGCGGACAGCGGCCGTGATGACGGAAGTCGCTCATACCCTGAAAGTGCTGCGTTCCTCCCTGGACGCGGCAAAAATTTTCACACAGGCGGCAGATGACCAGGAACTGGCCGCGCTGGTTCACGGGATGCTGAATGCACGTCATGATCAGCTGTATCCGGATGACGTGCGTGTTGGCAAATTCGATGAGCTGCATCAGCGCTGCGTTGACCAGCGTATCGGCATCGATGTGCGTCCAGACGATGTACGCATCAGCATGGCCGATGGTCAGGGCAGTGTGACCACCACGCGGGCCATGAATTTTATGCTGGAGAACAACCCGGATATGTTCATGCTGTGGATGGGGGGCGATAACCTGTCCAACCTGCTCAGTCCGGACCTGACCATCGCCAGTCCGTTCGTCATCACGATGGTGATGGAGGCCGAAGACCAGGTGGCGACGCAGGGAGAAGCCACGCGCAAGTATCTCGATCGGGAGAAAAAAGCAAACTCTCCTTATGCCACCCTGTTTCCCGGCGTGGCCAAACAGGCCAAAGAATGGAAGGAAATCCGCGAGCATCTTAACAGCAACCAGACCTGTATTGTCCGCTATTACTATAACGTCACCACGTTCTGTCCGGATACGGATGAGGATGCTCTGGTCTGCGAACAGCAGGTCATTAATACCTTCAAGAAGAATGGCATAGATCTGTTTTCCCCGACCTATATGCAGTTCCGTAACTGGATAGCGATGATCCCCTTCATCCATATGGAAGGGCTGTGGGAGGACATCAAAATGGGTGGGGCCACCTGCCGGGCAGAGAGTATCCAGGCCGTGAATCTGCTGCCTGTGGTGGCGGACAACCGGCTGTGTCAGGGGGGATTGCTGACGCCGTCCTACCGTAACCAGCTGGCGTTCCTCGATATCTACGGGGATGGGATGGGCAACACCAACTACAACATGGCGGTCACCGGTACCTCGGGGGCAGGTAAGACCGGTCTGGTGCAGCCTATCCTGCGCAGCGTGCTGGACTCCGGCGGTATCGCCTGGGTGTTTGATATGGGGGACGGCTACAAATCGTTCTGTGAAAACGTGGGTGGCACGTACCTGGACGGTAAATCACTCAAATTCAATCCGTTTGCCAACATCTCCAGTATCAATGAGTCCGGGGAACGTATCCGTGACCAGCTGGCTGTACTGGCAAGTCCCAATGGTACGCTGGATGAAGTCCATCACAGTCTGCTGCTGCGCGGGGTTCAGGAGGCCTGGGAAGCGCACAGGGAAAAAGCCCGAATTGACCACGTAGTCCAGAAGCTGACGACCATCCGTGAGGATGATAAATACCAGAACTCACCGGGTATCACCAACCGACTGGATGAAATCATTGAGCTGCTCGGGAAATACTGCTCCTGGGGGATTTACGGCGAATACTTTAACAGCGACGAGCCGTCACTGACCGATGATGCCCGCTTTATCGTGCTGGAACTGGGTGGCCTGCAGGACAAGCCTGACCTGCTGGTTGCGGTGATGTTCTCCCTCATTATCTACATCGAAGACAAGATGTACCGCACGCCGCGCAGCCTGAAGAAGTGCTGCACCATCGACGAAGGCTGGAAGCTGCTTAATTTCAAAAATGAGAAGGTCGGCCAGTTCATTGAAACCGGCTACCGTACGGTCCGTCGCCACCGTGGCGCGTTCATCACCATCAGCCAGAACATCAAGGACTTTGATGCCGATGATGCTTCCGGCGCAGCAAAAGCCGCCTGGGGTAACTCTGCCTTCAAGGTGGTCCTCAAACAGGATGCATCCGAGTTTAAACAGTACAACCAGAATCGCCCCAACCAGTTCAGTGAGCTGGAGCGCAGTGTTATCTCAAAATTCGGGGATGCCAAAGACCAGTGGTTTTCCTCCTTCATGCTGCGCATCAACGATACCTGCAGTTTCCATCGTCTTTTCGTCGACCCCCTGAGCCGGGCCATGTTCAGTTCAAAGGGCGATGATTTTGAATTTATACAAGAGTGCCGGAAACAGAACATGGATATCCATGACGCCGTATACCAGCTGGCACAACGTAACTTCCCTGATGAGATGCGCGAACTGGAAGCGCTCGCGGAGGCGGCATGACAACAGAGCAAAACCTTACCCCTGAACAACCTGAATCCACCCTCAGTGCTGATGCCATAAAGAAGGGGGTAAACATCACAGCGGGACACCGGCGAGAGCAACGCCGCCGTCGCTGTCTGCGTAACCTGTTACTGGTTGCTGTCACCATCCTGTGTATGAACGCCGCCGTCACGTCGTTGCTGATTAGCTGGCGGACACCGACAGTGGTGAGCTTCGACATGAAAGGCACTATCGATCATTTCACCGACCAGGCAGGGGAACAGTCCCTGGATGAAGGACAGACAAAAGCCCTGACAGACCGGTTTATGCGCACGCTCATCACAGAACTACAGGATTACCAGGAACGGCATGATGCCCTGATTCTGGTTACTCCAGCGGTGGTCAGTGGTGCGTCCGACATCACTGATGAGATCCAGTCCGGCGTGGCACAGCGAATGGCTTCCGGAGGTGGTCAGTGAAAAAACATGGGCTACTGGCCCTGCTGCTGATTTCAGGCGTGGTTCAGGCAAAAAATCTGGGGACGTGGGGAGAGGTGTACCCCATCGCAGAACAGGACATGCTCACCACCATTCAGACCCGGCTGAAAGCGATGGAAGCCAGCGGCGAAATGGCCCGGGAGCAGGAAGCGTTCAAACAGCGTGTTATTGAGAACACCCTGCGCCCGAAGCCGGTTGAAGGACTGACACTGGCACAGAAGAACACCACGCACTACATCGTTCCGTCGCTGACGGTCAGCGAGGATCTGAAAGACCATAAGGGACGGGTATTTGCCCGTAAAGGGCAGGTGATTAACCCGCTGGATATCGTCCCGTTCACCGACACGCTCTACTTTATTGATGCAGATAACCCGGATCAGATGGCATGGATGAAGGCACAGAAGCCCGGAACACTGACATACCGTGTCATTCTGGTTAACGGTGATATCCGCGAAGCCACAAAAGCCCTGGACACACGTATTTACTTCGACCAGGACGGTACACTGAGTAAGAAGTTTGCGCTGACGGCTATCCCTGCACGGGTCACGCTGTCGGAAGACCGCCTCCGTCTTCGGGTCGATACCTTTGCCATCCCTGGTCCCGGAGATGCCCATGAATAAGACGCTTGTTCTGCTTTTTCTGGCTCTGGTCTTCACCTGGTCATCCCCGGGTCAGGCTGTCACGACCAGTGCTTCCGTGGAGTGCGAAGGCCGTTTTGTAAACCCGATCACCGATGTCTGCTGGGAGTGCATCTTTCCGATTTCAATTGGCAGCATCTCTGTTGCTAACGGGCGACAACCGGACACTCCGAATCCGGGGATGCCCATTCAGTACTGTCCGATGGGGATTTTTTACCGTGTGGGGCTGGCCATCGGTTACTGGGAACCTGTAGCCCTGACGGATGTGACCCGTTCTCCTTACTGCATGGTGAATCTGGGCGGTTTCAATATCAACGTAGGGAATGTCGGCACGGGGACCGGCGGACAGGAGAACAGGGCAAATCCCGGCGCGTTCTACCATGTTCACTGGTACAAATATCCGCTGACCTACTGGCTGAATATCATCACATCGATGGGATGTCTGCAGGGTGGAGACATGGACATAGGTTACCTGTCTGAACTTGACCCGATGTGGGACAGCAGTTCGCTGAGCATGATCATCCAGCCAGAAGCTATCCTGTTCGCAAATGTGATTGCACAGGCAGCCTGCGCAGCGGATGCCGTGGCAAGTCTGGTGTATATGCCACTGGATCCGTTGTTCTGGTGTGCTGGCAGTCAGGGCAGCATGTACCCGTTTAACGGCTGGGTATCGAACGAATTCAGCCCGATGCAGACCTCCCTGCTGCTCAGTGAACGCATGGCCTTCAAGCTTCACCGGCAGGGCATGATCATGAACACGATTGGTGCAGATACTGCCGTCTGCTTTGAATATCCGTCCCCCATCATTCCGAAAAGCCGCTGGCGTTATCAACTCGTCAACAAGTACCCGGATGCCGGGCAGTGTCATCCACTGGGCCGCAGCGTCACCCGCTGGGAAACCGGTAAAAACATGCCCAATGACCGGCGCAACTTCGGCTATCTCTTCTGGCGTAAACGCAACTGCGTTTACCTTTAAGGAGCACAGTATGTTTGTATACAAAACACTGTTTTTCCTGGCAGTTCTGTTAACCACAGGCCCGGTTCTGGCAACTGATCACACTGATAATCGCCAGTTTATTCAGGAACAACTGAAGCTGGACCGTCAACGATTTCAGTCTCTGCAGACACCTGATTTTCTGAAACAGCCCCGTCCGGCGGCTCCGCAGGACCAGATGTTCCTTGACGCTCAGGCGCAACAGTTCCGGCAGACCATGCAGCCCGGAGAGCGCCCCGTGGATGCGGCGATGGTCTTTGTCTCCTTCTCGATGCCGCCAGATGAACTGAAACAGCGCCTTCAGGATGCCGCAGCACTGAATATCCCGGTGGTGATCCGGGGGATGGTGAACGGTGATATGCGTGCAACGGCGAATGCCGTCGCCGGGCTGGTGAAAGAGAGCAATACCGGCGGTGTGCAGATAGATCCGACCACATTCCGTAAGTACGGCATCACAGCCGTACCGGTGCTGATTGTCGCCTGTGGCAATCAGGGCGATAAAGTTGACCGTCTTCAGGGTGACCTTACGCTGCATCAGGCACTGAAGCGAGTGGCTGAAGAAGGTGACTGCGCCCGGACTGCAAAAAACCTGCTTGGCGAGGAGGCAAACTGATGAAACAGAAATACTTTTTGTCGATGGCTTTTGCCTCACTCTTTCTCGCACAGCCACTGGTCGCTAATGACCAGTTTAATCAGGGGATGCAGCAGGGGAAGGCAAACAAAGGCCAGGGCGCTGATGCCATTCAGGGGTTTAAACCCGCTGAAGTGATCCCCGGTTACACAACGTCTCCTTCAGAAAGCGGGTACTACGGTGGGGTGAATTCATCCGGTGTGGACATGACATCACCGGGATCAACCACAATGAACAGTTCAGAAGCCGGAAAGACCATCACTGAGTCCATTCTGAACACCCCGGCAGACAACAAACCGTCACTGGATGCGCCTTTTATCGCTGAAGGCCTGAATATGCAGGCGAAAGCCGAAACCATCACTGGCGGTGGATTTAATGGCTGCGTGGACCAGCCGGCGAGCTTTACCGAAATCACAACGCACCAGTGTCTGCGGGATACAAAGATAGAGCAGTACTGTACCCGTACAGCCACGCTGGGGTATGAGGGCAGTACAACATGGGAGGTCAGGGAGGTGGTGTATAAACTGTACGATCTGCCATCCCGGGAAGTGAATGGCAATATGGTGGTGACGGTAACACCACAAATCAGCGGAGAAATTACGGCCGCATACTACAGTTACCCAAAAAGTCTTCTGCCCGGGAGCAACCCCTCAATGACGATTTCTGTTCTGGGGAACAATATTACCTGGAACTCAAAAAGCTCGGCAACCAATGTTGCGTTCAAACCCTCTCCGGCCACGTTAACAGCCGGTGTCCCGTTTGAGTCACGTCACCCCAGAAAAACGGGCTCAATAACATTCAAAAGACATACTCAGCTGGATCTTCGTTTTGTCCTTCGGGTCAAAAAGAATACCTATATACCCAAAGTGACATGGTCTGAAAGCTGCCCGTTCAGTAAGACTGAAGGTGCCATGACGGGGTCGCAGTGTGTGGAGCCAGGAGGAACCCGTACCATCGTGGTGGGGGGGCAGACGCTGAGCATGTATCAGTCCTGCTGGAAGTGGAAGGACACGTATCTGACTCAGGTTGAAACGGAAGGCACCTGTGGTGAGTACATGAAGGACAAAGCCTGCACAGTAACCCGAAGTCAGTGTGCCGACACGGTTGACGGGTTTTGTGTCAGCCAGCAGGTAACGTATTCCTGTGAGCGGAAAAAAACGGGTAACGGACAGATTTGTGGGGGGGAGTTCTTCTGTAAAGACGGCAGTTGCGCACAGGGACAGACCGGAACCAGCAACATGTTTGGTCAGGCTGTATCTGCCCTGGCGGCGGTCGCGGCAGCAGGCAAAGATGTGGCTGAACTCAATGGCGAGAACGTCCGGGCCTTCACGGGGGAGGCGAAGTCCTGCAAGAAAATGGCGGTGGGCTTTAACAACTGCTGTAAAGATTCCGGATGGGGCCAGGATGTCGGACTTTCCAGTTGCAGCAGCGATGAGAAAGCGCTGGGTAAGGCGAAAGACAAGAAACTGACAGTTTATGTAGGAGAGTACTGCAGCAAAGATGTTCTGGGTGTGTGTCTGGAGAAAAAAAGGGGTTACTGCCAGTTTGACTCCAAACTTGCCCGTATTGTCCAGGAGCAGGGGCGTCGTGACCAGTTGGGTATCAGCTTTGGGAAGGGTAAATCACCGGACTGCAGGGGGATCACGGTTGATGAACTGCAGAGTCTCGATTTTGGCGTGATGAACTTCAGCGACTTTTACAGTGACCTTGACGCCGGCAGTGACATTCCGGAAGACCAGGCGTTGCTGAAGAAAGCGCAGGACATCATCGCGGAAAAAATGCAGGAGAACGTACCATGAGATGTCTTGCCGGTGCGCTTGCCCTGATGATGTCAGCATCGCTGCATGCTGCTCCCGAGGAGGTGCTGGCTCCTGACTATGCCCGGGAAGAGGGATGGCAGTGGTACAACCCCAGCGCTGAAGAGGCTGAGCCCGAACCTGCGCTGGCGCCATCGCGTCAGGAGCGCCTGTCCGGTATGACGCCATCAGAGCAGAAAAAGGTGCTACAGCAGGCAACCCGTGAAGCGCTGGACACTGCCATCCTGTATCCGTCGGCAGAGAACTTCCGCCGCTTTATGACCCTGCAAAACTTCTGGACTGACCGGGCAACGGACTTCACCCAGACGGCAAAACTGGCGCGACTGAAATATCCGGAGCTGGACTATAACGTCAAACGCAGCCATTACAACAGCACCGTGGAAGCCCGCCTGACGGAAGAGAAAAAGGTCCAGAGTGCAGTTATCAGTCAGGTGGCGCAGCGTTATGGTCTGTTCTTCTTCTACCGGGGAAACAATGCTGTCGACAACCTGATGGCCGGGGTGATACGCGCTTTTTGTGAGGACAGGGGGATCAGCCTGATGGCCGTCAGCGTGGACGGCAAAATCAGCGACCAGTTACCACAGAGCCGTCCCGACAGTGGTCAGGCAGAACAGATGCGCGTCATGCATTTCCCGGCCACGTTCCTGGTTGACCCGAAAACGCACCAGTGGCAACCGCTGGCATGGGGTTTTATGAGCCACGACGATCTGGACCGACAGATGGTCAGCGTCCTGACCCACTTTGCGCCCACTTACTGATAACTCCCGTCTTTTGAGGTAATCATGCTTACTGATGTATTAAGGACCGCCATTCTGATGGCGGCGATGCTGTCCGGCTGTCTGCAGGCCGGCACACTGGATGAAATTCGCGCTCTCGAAGCCGGAAAAACGGGACGCAGCGCCCCTGCGATGGACGCTCTCAGCCAGCCGGAAAGCCGAGTGCCAGCAACTACAGCCCCTGCTGCTCAGGATACAGGACCCGTCTGGTATGTGCTGAGTGACGGACGGAAAGTGGATCTGCGGGACTGGAAAGTGGTGCTGTTCATGCAGTCGACCTGTCAGTACTGCCGCCAGTTCGCTCCGGTTCTGAAGGCGTTTTCACAGCAGACCGGTCTTGACGTCTTCCCCATCAGCCTGGACGGAAAGGGCGATGCTGAATTTCCCGATGTCCTGCCGGCAACACCGGATGTGATGGTGGAATATTTCCAGAGCGGCCTGCCGGTGGCCACTCCAACCACCTTTCTGACCAACGTCAACACGATGGAAACCTGGCCGCTGCTGCAGGGGGCGACAGAGTCCGGCGAGTTCCGCAGCCGTCTTAATGATGTGCTGCGTATGGCACTGGACCGGCAGTCAGGGAAAAGCACTCAACACACTTCACAGGGACACTGATTATGCGACTGAAATCGCTTTGCCTGGCACTGGCGCTCGGCCTGTACAGTGCAGGAACGGCACAGGCCGCGCTGCAGGATGATATGAACTCGTTCTTTAATGACATGAGTTATGCCAGCAATACCACCTCGGCAAAAGCCTGGCAAGGGCAGGCAGCACGCTACGTGTCAGGGGGCTCTTTCTATGCCCGCACCGGCAACAAGAATATCCAGCTAATTTCCATCAGCCTGCCGTCCATCAACGCCGGATGCGGAGGGATTGATGTGTATCTGGGGGCGTTCTCCTTTATTAACTCTGACCAGATTATGGCGTTTGTGAAACAGACAATGGCCAATGCGGCAGGCTACTTTTTCGACCTTGCCCTGGAAACCACGGTGCCGGAGCTGAAAGCAGCGAAGGATTTTCTGCAGAAGATGGCCGCTGACATGAACCGCTTCAATATGTCCAGCTGTCAGGCGGCGAAGGCGATGGTTGACAGCGTGGCGTCGCTGTGGGGGGAAAGCCAGCAGAACGTCTGCCAGTCTGTGGGTGGGCAGAAAAGTATGTTCTCGGACTGGGTGGCATCCCGCCAGGGCTGCACCTCAGGGGGAAAATACGGTTCTGTCGCAGAAAAAGCGACCGGTGCGGAGAAAGACCAGGTGCTGAAGGACATCAACCTGATGTGGGATGCGCTGGGCAACAGCGCGCTCAGCAGCAATGCAGAGTTGCGACAGTTTGCCATGAGTATCAGTGGCTCGGTGATTTTTGGCAGCAACGGCGAAGTACGCATTCTGTCGTCGATGGCGTCAGACCGCAGTCTGCTGACCGCAATGATGAGCGGCGGCAGCGCGAAAGTATACGTCTGCGATAACCAGAGCAAATGTCTGTCACCGACCCTGAATAATGTGACGATTTCTCCGGACAAATCCCTCATTAAGATGGTGCAGGATATGCTGACCAGCATTGAGAACAAGGCCATTACCGACACGCCGCTGACGGAAAAAGAAAAGCAGTTCATCAACAGTACCTCCATCCCCATCCTCTCCTGGATTGTTGACCAGTCGTCACTGAGCGTCTCGCAGTCCCTGTTTGCTCAGCTGACGGATTACATCGCGGTCGATATTTATCTGCAGTATCTGGAAGCCGTGATGAAGGTGGTTAACGGATCGCTTGCCACCAAAGATTACCCGGGCGCCAACATGAAGGAGCTGAAAAATAGCCTGTCCGATGCCAGACAGGCCCTTAACTCGCTGCGTATGGAGGTACAGATTAAGGAAGACGCCCTTATCTCCGCGCAGCAGCAAATCCGTTTTATCCGCCAGCAGGTCTCCTCCAGGATGAGCGACCGTGTGCTGGGTAACTACCAGTTCAGCAGGGTGAATTAATATGGCCGTTGATACGATTTATACCGTGGCAGGCGGGGCGTGGTTCCAGGATACGCTGAACGGCGTGGCGGCATTTTTTAACAGCAGTGCCGGTGATGCACTGATTACTATCGCCACTTCCGTGTCGGTGATTGTCGGGGCGGCGACCTACATCCGTACCCGGAACATTATGGACCTGGTCAAATGGGCCGGGTTTTATGTCCTCGTTATTGCCGTTCTTATCGGGGATAAGCGGGATGTGCAGATAATCGATCTGTCTGAGCCTGCAGCAATTTATCAGGTGGACAACGTCCCTACCGGGCTCGCGGCCCCTGCAAGCCTTATTACCCGTATCGGTGCCGGAATGGCGCAGGTTTACGATTTTGTGTTTGCCCGCCCGGACGCGCTGACTTACAGCAAAACCGGGATGCTGTTCGGCGCGCAGCTGGCGGCGGGGAGCAGTGATTTCCGGTTCTCTGAGCCGGAAATTCAGCGCATGTTCTCTGATTACGTTCATAACTGCGTGGTGGGTGACATTATGCTGAACAATAAGTACAGCATTGGCGACCTGATGAATGCCACCGATCCGTATGCGCTGATATTCAGCCAGCCCAGCCTGCTGCGTGGTCTGTATGACAAAAATCGCCGCTTTCTGACCTGCCAGGAGGCAACGGTAAAAATCAATACTGACTCGGGGGATATCAGTGGCGCCAACAAATATCCGTTCCTGCAGCAGATGCTGAACCGGATGCATGGATTTACAAACCAGGTGTTTGGTCCGACGAATGGCGCCAGTACGGCACTGTTCACTGAAATGCTGGGTGACAGCTATAACTATTTTCACGGTAACTCCATGACCTCCACCGAAATCATCCGCAAGAACGTGGTGATGAATGGCCTGCGCAGTGGTCTGGAGAGCTTCTCGGCACAGAATGGTGATACCGCTGGGCTCGTGAACACCGCCACGCAGACATCGATGGCAAAAATGCGCCTGTCGCAGGCAACCAGTGCATCCATTGCAGCCAACACGCTGCCGGTGATGCACAGCGTCCTGCTGGGCATGACAATGGCGCTGTTCCCGGTGCTGATTGTTCTGGCCGTGGTGAGTTCCCTGTCCTGGACCATTATTAAAGGCTATGTTTACACCATTGCCTACCTGCAGATGTGGCCCATTCTGTTCTCCATCCTGAACCATGCGATGAACTTTTATCTGCAGGGTAAACTCAACGGGACGGCGGTGACGCTGGCTACCTTTGACCAGGTGCAGAATACCTATTCAGATATCGGCACCACAGCAGGCTGGCTGGCGCTGTCCATCCCGTTTATCGCCTGGGGGATGGTGAAAGGACTGGGACAGGTGGTGTCACAGGCGGGGAACTATCTGGGACAGACCCTGCAGTCTGCCTCCACACAATCGTCGTCTCAGGCTGTCGACGGTAACTGGTCCTATAACAATATGACGACCGGAAATGTGCAGGGTAACAAGTGGGACACCAACTACAGCCATCGTGAAGGGCACATGACCAGTCAGTTGGAGAGCGGGGCGACGAAAACCCTGACGTCGTCCGGGCAGTCGGTCTACAACACCACGGAAGCAATTTCAAAATTACCGGTCGATATTGCGCTGGGTAAAACTGCATCCAGCAGTTGGCAGCAGCAGCAACGTGATGCCTTGAGCGAAGCGCAGAGCCTCAGCAATAGTCTGTCGCATACCTCCAGCCTGGCCACCTCGCAGATGAGTCAGTGGAGCCAGCAGAGGGGAAACAGCGACACCACGGTGACAGGCAGCGATGCCTCTGCCAGCAGCAATCTGACCAAAGCGCTGAACACCATTCAGTCTATTGGTTCCCGCTATGCCCGGGATGAAAATACCACACTGGCGGAAGGGATTCGGGCGGCGGCAACCAAGAGTCAGGATATGAGTGCCGGAGCAGGCGGAAGTGCTCAGATTTCTTTCGATTCCGATCGACAGGTTCTGGGTAAAGTTGCCGGACTGGCTACCGGTATGAAAGTCTCGGGAGAGGGGCACCTGAAGGCAGAGTATACCGGCAGGAGTGGTTCTTCGCATGGCACCAGTTCCGACTTGACCCATCAGGGTGGTACAAGCAAAGGTTTCAGTGCGCAGGAACTGAAGGATTTCCGCGACGCAATGGACGTTGTGACGTCTACCCGCGTGACGGACAGCGGCAGTCATACCGACAATGCATCATCATCCCTTGCTAACCAACTGTCTTCAATATTCTCCAGTTTGCAAAGCCAGGCATCGCAGTTTAACGATGCGGTTACCCGTAGTCATGAATACTCTCAGTTGGCCAGTTATGCAGAAAATAACAGTGCCAACATTAACCAGAACTACTCTCAGGAGTTTGTCGGTTATGTCATCAGTAAACGCCCGGGTGAAGCTGATAAACTATTGTCAGATACTGCCAGCCCTGAGGTGCGTGCAGAACGTGACAGGCTGGTACAGGAATTTGTGGAAGATCGCATGAAACCACAATTGCTGCAGGAATTTGAGCAAAATAAAGGTCGTACCGGTGAGGGAATTGGTAGTGTTGGTGCATCATCAGGTCACGTTGATCTTCAGGGGGAACACGCTAAGCAGTTGGGCAACATGGAATCTCTGGCCAGCGCGAATGGAGTGAAACAAAGTGGAGAGATTGGTGCTGATGTACAACATCGCCGTGGTAGTGCTGAATCTCAGGTCGATAATGATAAAAATTCTGTGAACTCATCCGGTAATTCTGCCAGGACGGATTACAATCGCTTGCAGAATGAACATGATCAGGGTAATAAAAACTTTAATGAAGCTAAGATCGCGGAAGAAAAAAGGCAAAGTGATAAGATTGGAGACAATAGCATTGGAAGGAATGATTTGAACAGAATCAAGGATGAATTGCAGGATAAGTTTAATAAAGAGTAAGAGAGGGAAAGATGAAGCGCTCAGAACTGGAAAAGGATGCTGCATATGTTCTTGATGAGCTTAAGAATCGAGACTATGAGATTCCATCTAATAGCCAGATTCTAAAAGTTATTTTCAGTAAGTTAGTTATTGTTTACGCTATCCAGCTATTTTTTATTGCTACCGATGTGTTTATAAATACTGGGCGAGGGGGATATCATTATTTTGATACATTGGTGATAGCTCTTGGTTCAAATGTTTTTTTTAGTCTTGTTTTTTTAATGTCATCCTATAATTTTGTCTGCATGAAAATCGCATTAGGCAACGAGATAAGAAATCGGT
Source organism: Citrobacter farmeri (assembly GCF_019048065.1). Taxonomy (NCBI): domain Bacteria; kingdom Pseudomonadati; phylum Pseudomonadota; class Gammaproteobacteria; order Enterobacterales; family Enterobacteriaceae; genus Citrobacter; species Citrobacter farmeri. Next base: position 68,654 of record NZ_CP077292.1, on the reverse strand, counting down.
CGGTTTTAATTGGGTTAATTGAGAAAAAGATCCACTTCTATAGTGTTTTTCTCCTGTTCACAAATTTCATAGTTGGAGTGATTTTGCTGTGGGTTGGAGAGAGTTTTGTCTCAGGTATGGGGTTTTCATGGTTTGTGACATTTATTGTAAGTGCTCTTTTTTTACAGGGTTCTTTATCCCGATACATGACACCTGCGGTGGTGAGTAGTTTGTCAAAAGTGAAAAAACTGCTCTCCGCAACCCCCAAATAAGCCATATCTTCAGGGCTTTGCTAATGAGTAAATGACCCTGCGTTTAAAACTCAGCATAACCTTATGATTTATATGATTATGCTTCTGCCTGTACATTATTCATACCACACTCTGAGAGTGTGGTGATGATAGTGGTTCTTCTGGGCATGATAGATATCATGCAACTTATATGGAAATGAGAAAAATATGAAACAAAACATTAAGTTGATGGCAATGACTGCCGTATTATCCTCCACCCTGATCTTGTCTGGTTGTGGAGCGATGAGCACAGCGATAAAGAAACGTAATCTCGAAGTGAAGACTCTGATGAGTGAAACAATCTGGCTTGAGCCTTCTTCACAGAAAACAGTGTTCCTGCAGATCAAGAATACCTCTGATAAAGACATGTCTGGCCTGCAAGCCAAAGTCGCTAAAGCTGTTCAGGAGAAAGGCTACACCGTCACCTCATCACCGGAAAACGCACATTACTGGATTCAGGCGAATGTCCTTAAAGCGGATAAAATGGACCTGCGTACCGCCCAGGGGGTCCTGAACCAGGGCTACGAAGGGGCGATAGCGGGTGCCGCATTAGGTGCGGGGATTACCGGTTATAACTCCAGTTCTGCCGGCGCAACATTAGGTGTTGGCCTGGCGGTTGGTCTGGTGGGAATGGCCGCTGACGCGATGGTGGAAGATATCAACTATACGATGGTGACGGATATTCAGATTTCTGAAAAAACAAACGCCAGTGTACAGACGGATAATGTCGCCGCCCTGAACCAGGGTACCTCCGGTTATAAGGTGCAGACCAGCACACAGAACGGTAATCAGCATAAATACCAGACCCGCATTGTGTCGTCTGCCAATAAGGTTAACCTGAAATTCGAAGAGGCAAAACCCGTCCTCGAAGATCAGCTGGCGAAATCGGTTACCAATATTCTGTAATAAAAATAGGATGGCCTTTGGCCACCTTTATTTAATCAGAGTTTAACAGGAAAGAATAACGTTAATGGATTTACTGAGGATGGTTCAAAAGCAAATTTCGTATAAAAGCTTTTCACCTCATCATTCAGCGCATGGACAATTAACGCTCTTACACCGACCTGAACAGCGATGTTTTGTGTCCGGTATATCGCATCCTTGAGTAATGCAACACCCAGCCCTTTTCCTGCATATGCCAGATCAACAGCAAGTCTGCCCAGTACAATAACAGGAAGTGAGTCCGGGGCATTACGTCGGTATGGGCCCGGTGCGGTATTTCTCTGAACGCTGCCGGAAGAAAGACAATAATACCCGATCACCTGATTCGTATTTTCAGCACAAATAACATAGACACGGGAAATGCCGGTGCTGTGATTTTTTAATGCTTTCTTTTTCAGCCATTCATTAAGACCCGGGTCTGAACAACAAAATTCAGCAATGTTGTGTCCGGGCGTTAAAGGTTCAGGTGCTCTCATTCCCATGGCGATTTGCGACCCATCAAATCATTGATTCGGGCCTGCCGATCTGGGGTTATGGGGGCATCAAGTTCAGCCAGGAACGCGTCATATTGTTGATCGTCCAGTATGAACAGGCGCTGGTCCAGCAGGATGTCCTGAGCCTCACGGCAGGCGGCTTCGAGTACGAAGTCGGTACGTGATTTTGATACAAGGCTTGCCGCCATATCAATCAGGTCACGCTGGGATGTTTTCGCCCGGATGTTGATAGGGGCCTCTCTGGCTTCTGATTTCATAAACACCTCTGTGTAGCTTTTGTATACACAATTATATCGAATGTGTATTAAAACGCTACACAAACTAATGCCATTTTATTACCTCTTGTTTTAAAGGTGATTTTCCTTGTTAAGGGAGAGTCGTTTTTAAAAGTTATGCTTCATAATCTACGGAAAAATATAATGAGCCTGAATCCTCGCGACTTAACGCAGGGCGGTCAGGTCGCTTTCATGCGCCTGAAAATGTTCCTGCAGATAAATAATCTGATTTCTTATTACGTCATTATGGGAACGGTGTTATTCGGTATTGCCGTCCTGCTGATACGCATGAGTATTCAGAATCTGACCAACGGCATTATTTACTGGTTTGTTCGGGTAATGTCGCCCTTTACTGAAAAAATGGTCAGTCAGCCCGTCTATACCATCCGTTATTACGAACATAACCTGCAGTACAGCGCCAGGCAGGTGTTGAGTGACAGTTACACCATGTACTGCGGCCAACTGCTAAAACAGGAACTGGTTATTGCAGGATGTGCCGCGCTGCTGATCGCCTTTCTGGCCACACTGGCCGTGTACTGGTATCTCGGGCGTGCTGGCCGTAAACAGAGTGAGGATGAAATTATCGGGGGCCGGGTACTCTGTGAATCGCCAAAAGAAGTTGCCCGGATGATGAAAAAACGCGGGGAGGCATCTGATATTCGTATTGATGACCTGCCGCTGAAGCTGGATTCTGAAATTCAGAATATGGCTATGCATGGCACGGTATCAACCGGTAAATCCACCCTGATGCGCAAGATTTTAAAACAGCTGCGTGACAGGGGCGATCTGGTCATTATCTATGACAAAGGCTGTACGTTCGTTGAGGACTTCTACGACGAATCCCGGGATAAAGTACTTAATGCGCTGGATTCACGTTGCCCGAACTGGGATTTGTGGGAGGAATGCCGCTCTATCGCCGAACTGGAGAATGCCAGTACGACCCTGATCCCGGCCAGTAGCGGTGAAGATCCTTTCTGGCAGGGCAGTGCGCGCACTATCTTCGCGGAAGGTGCTGAACGCATGCGTAAGGACGAAGATCGCAGCTATAACAAATTCCTGCGTACACTTCTGGCCATCAAGCTGGACCAGTTGCGGGCTTTCCTGGCCGGTACGCCAGCCTCCACTCTGGTTGACGGAAAAATTGAGAAGACAGCCATCTCTATCCGGAGCGTGCTGACAAACTACGTTAAAGCTCTGCGCTACCTGCAGGGCATTGACCGCCCGGGGCGGGAGAAGTTTACCATCCGGGAATGGATGAAAGGCCAGACCGATAAATCGAAGAATGGCTGGCTGTTTATTACCTCCGATGAACAGAACCATGAGTCCCTCAAGCCGCTGATTTCACTGTGGCTCAGCATTGCCGCCACCAGTCTTCTCGCTATGGGGCCGAACCGGCAGCGGCGTGTCTGGTTCTTCTATGACGAACTGGCGTCGCTGCATAAATTGTCCTCTTTACCGAGGATTATTTCAGAAGCTCGTAAATTTGGCGGCTGTTTTGTGCTGGGTTTTCAGAACATCGCCCAGATGGAAGAAATTTATGGTCCTAAAGCCGCTGCGGGGCTATTTGACCTGCTAAACACCAAATTCTTCTTCCGTTCCCCGAGTGCGGAAATTGCGCAGTTTGTGGAGAAAGACCTCGGGGAAACCCGTCGTAAAAAATTCAGTGAACAGACCAGCTTCGGTCATGAGCAGGTCCGTGACGGGATTTCCTTCGGTAAGGAGGAAGAACGCGTCACTGTGGTGACCTATTCAGACATCCAGTCTCTTAATGACCTGCAGTGTTATGTCACGCTTCCTGGTGATTATCCGGTGGTGAAACTCTCCATGCGCTATGAGGCCATGCCCAAAGTGGCTGATGCCCTGCTGTTGCGTGACGTGCAGACAAGTCTTGACCAGACGCTTGAGGATGAAATTGTCCGCCGCGGCGAAGAAGAACGCCACAGATTCGCCGGTCTGTTCGAGGGAGAATCGTTAATTCATGCTGTTCCGGGCGGTGCGTTTATTCCTCAAGGTAATCTTTCGAATACGCCACCTCCCTCTGCCGACCTGGTGGCTGCTGTTCTCGCAGAAGCGAGTACGTCTCCTGCGACGTGGCCATTGCAGACAAAAGGTGCCTCCGGCGATGCTGATACCGAAAACACGGCGTCCACTGCTATTGCAGCGGAAGGTCGCTCAGCCTCCAGCGGAGGGACTGAGCGGGATATCGAACAGGATTTACCACAGGATATGCCCCCGGGACTAAACAGCGAAGGTGAGGTGGTGGATTTTGCCGCGTATGAAGCCTGGGAGCAGAGCCAGCATCAGACCCGCGATATGACCCGCAGGGAAGAGGTCAATATCAACCATGCGACAGACAAAACGCATGAGATGGATGACGGGAGGGAATACTGATGCTTTCCATTTCTTCCATCAAGGGTGATGGGGGCTATTACAGCCACGAAGACAACTACTATGCCAGCGGTTCACTGGATTCCCGCTGGATGGGGGAAGGCGCGGAGAAGCTGGGCCTGAAGGGGGAAGTGGCCAGCGCCGATATGGATGCGGTCCGCCAGGGCAGACTGCCTGATGGCAGTGACCTGTCCCGGATGGTTGATGGTGTCAACAAACACCGCAGCGGCTATGACCTGACGTTCTCCGCCCCCAAAAGTGTGTCCGTCATGGCGCTGGTCGGGGAAGACCGTCGTTTTATTGAGGCGCATAACCGGGCGGTGGCGGTGGCGATGCAGGAAGTGGAGCAACTGATCAGCGCCCGTATTACGCAGGAGGGAAAAACGGAAACGGTGCTGACTGGCAGTATGGTGGCTGCGTTGTATAACCATGACACCTCCCGGGACCTGGACCCGCAGGTGCACACCCACGCCCTGGTCTTTAATGCGACATTCGCCGATGAAAAATGGCGGTCGCTGGCCAGCGATACCCGGATGAAAACTGGCTTTTCTGAGAATCTGTACGCCACCAAGATAGCGCTGGGAAACCTGTACCGTTCTGCCTTACGTGAAGACATTGAGTCTATGGGATTCGAAACTGTGGCGGCGGGAAAACATGGACTGTGGGAGCTGAAGGATGTGCCGGTGGACATCTTTTCCTCGCGCAGTCAGGCCATTCGGGAAGCCGCCGGGCCTGATGCGTCAGCAAAATCCCGCGACGTTGCCGCACTCGATACCCGCCAGGCAAAAGCTTGGGCCGACCCGGATCTGCTGAAAGCTGAATGGCGCCGGCGGCTGACCGATGAAAAATTCGATATCGATAACTACATCAGCCAGGCGCAGACACGGGCAGAACCACCTGGCCCTGTTGGTGGTGGCATTGAGGATATTCGGGCTACAGGCCAGCCCGATAGTGCGTCTTCCGCTCAGATTTCAGAATCAGACGTGCAGAAAGCCGTCAGTGACACGATTTCTGCGTTGTCGGAGAAGAAGGTCCAGTTCACCTGGTCTGAAATGCTGGCCGGCACGGTCAGTCGTCTGCCGTCAGCATCAGGCTTGTTTGAGCAGGCCCGTGCCGGCATCGATGCCGCGATTGAAGGGCAGCGCCTTATCCCCCTGGATCGCGAGAAGGGCATTTTTACTTCCGATATTCATCTGCTGAACGAACTCAGCGTTCATCAGCTGGCGCGCACGGTCATTCAGGAGCAAACCGTGCTGGTCTTCCCTGAGCGGGCACAGGAACGCGATATACCTGCCGGGGATGCTGTCTCTGTCCTGACACAGGATAAAAGCCCGGTAGCCATTCTCAGTGGTCGTGGAGGAGCACAAACCCTGCGTGAGCGCACGGAAGACGTGGCCATGATGGCCCGCTCACAGGGGCGTGAGGTGATGGTGATTGCAGCAGACGGTCGCAGTGGCCAGTTTCTGTCAGAAAGCCCGCATCTGGCAGGCCAGGTAATGCTGCGCTCACAGATGAACGCTGACACCGTATTGCCGGTACAGGGCACGGTTATCGTTGACCGGGCAGAACGACTGTCGCTGAAAGAAACCGTCCTGCTGCAGGAAAAGGCACTCAGCGCCGGGGCGCAGCTGATATTCATGGATACGGAGAACCGGCAGGGGACGGGCAATGCCCTGTCTGTGCTGAAAGAAGCCGGTATCCCGCAGTACCGGTTTTACAGCACGCAGCTGCCGGAGGTGCGGCTGGTCAGCGAGGCGGACAAACGGAGCCGTTATGGCCAGCTGGCGCAGGAGTACGTGCGCCTGTCTGCTGAAGGGCGGGATGTCGTGGCCCAGGTGACCGGTGCCCGGGAACAGCAGCAGCTGACGGAGGTTATCAGGGATATACGGCGTGATGCGGGTGAGCTGGCCAGGGAGCAGGTGACGCTGCAGGTTCTGGAGCCAGTGTGGCTGGACAGCAAAACCCGCCATCAGCGCAATAACTACCGGGCCGGGATGGTGATGGAGCGGTGGGACGCTGAGAAGAAAACGATGACACGGCACACCATTGACCGGGTGGCTGAGGCCACTAACAGCCTGGTGCTGCAGGGAGAAGACGGCAGTCGCCTGACCCTGAAGGTCACGCAGGTTGACGGCAGCTGGAGCCTGTACCGCAGCCGGACACTGGATATTTCTGAAGGGGACCGCGTCAGGGCGCTGGGGCGAGAGCTGAAGGGAGCCATCAAAGCGAAAGAGCAGTTCACCGTGGCGGGGCTGGAAAATGGCGTGGTACGGCTACGCAGCGGCGACCGGGAGTTGCGCCTGCCCACTGAACGGGCCGTGAAGCTGGCTCATGACTATGTGGAAGGGACCGGGGCGGGTACCAGCGCGTCGCGCACGGTACTGGCCGCAGTCGGTCCACGAGGCCTGAATAAACAGACCCTGAATGCGCTGGCGCAGAGTGGCAGCGACATCCGGATTTATACGCCGCTTGCGCCTGAGCAGGCTGCGCGCAAAGTGGAGAGTGTGTCCGCCGTGCGACTGGCCAGTGACCAGGTCCGTCAGTCGACCGGCGAGGCAAATCTGGATACCGCCATACAGGCCAGCCGTGAGCGTCTGATGTCGGATGCAGAGCAGGCCGTCAGTCTGGCCATCCCGCGCGCGCAGCAGGGACAGGTACACCTCAGTGAAATTGCCCTGCTGTCAGAAGCGGTAAAATCCGGCCAGCCGCTGACTGATGTCCGGACTGAAATCGCCCGGCAGGTGAACAGCGGGGAGCTGATTCAGCTGGATTCGGTTTCCGGGGTGGGAAACAGGGTGCTTGTTCCGCGTGTGGCGTATGAGATGGAAAAGACCATCATCCGCCATATTGCTGAGGGTAAGGATGCTGTACAGCCCCTGATGGCGCTGACGCCTGCCTCAGTGCTGGCCGGTCTGACGGCAGGCCAGCGGGAGGCCACACGGACGGTACTGGAGAACACCGACCGTTTTATGGCCATTCAGGGCTATGCCGGGGTGGGGAAAACCACCCAGTTCCGGGCGGTGATGGGTGCCCTGAACACCCTGTCCGAATCCGTGCGGCCGCAGGTCATCGGCCTGGGACCCACGCACCGGGCCGTGCATGAGATGCGTGAGGCCGGGGTGGAGGCACGAACACTGGCCAGTTTTCTGAGTGAAACCCGGCTGGCCATACAGGCCGGGGAAACACCGGACTTCCGCAATGTCCTGTTCCTGACCGATGAGAGCTCGATGGTGGGCAACCGTGATATGGCAGAGCTCTATCAGCTGGTTGCCGCAGGCGGCGGACGGATGGTCTCCAGCGGGGACACCGCGCAACTGCAGGCCATCTCAACCGGTCTGCCGTTCCGCCTGGTGCAGCAGCGCAGTGCCATCGATACGGTGGTGATGCAGGAGATTGTCCGCCAGACTCCGGCGCTGCGCCCGGCGATTGAAAGCATCATCGCAGGTCAGGTTGATACATCACTGCGTCAGGTGGATGACGTCAGCCCGCAACAGGTCCCCCGTCAGGAAGGAGCCTGGGTGCCCGGGAATTCCGTCATGGAAATCCGTGCGCCGAAAAAGGACCAGGAGCAGGACTCTCCCGCCGCCGGCGAGCAGACACTGACACCGGAGCAATTGTCACTGGTCCGGACTGACATCATTGAAGCCATCCGGGATGACTGGATGGGGCGCACCCCGGAGGCGCAGCAGCAGACGCTGGTTGTGGCAGAACTTAACGCTGACCGTCACGCCATCAATAATGCCATTCATGCCGCCCGGCATGAGAAAGGCGATACAGGTGCTGAAGAACGCACGTTCACCGTCCTGGAGCCGCTCCGGGTGCCTGACAACGCCCTGCGTGCGGCTGAAACCTTTGCGGAGTATACCGGCGCCGTGGCCATGATGAACGAGCGCTACTGGACTGTGGCGGAGGTGGATACGCAGGACGCCGTGGTCACGCTGCGTAATGCTGACGGGGAGTCGGTGCTGATCTCTCCTCAGCAGAACACTGCACAGGATATTTCCCTCTTCACACTCCGCGATCTGACGATCAGTCAGGGGGACAGGGTGCGCTTTACCCGCTCGGACACCGACCGCGGCTATGTGGCCAACAGCCTGTGGGAGGTGGCCGGGTTCACTGACGACGGGGCCATCCGCTTCCGCCAGGGAGATCAGGAGAAAATTGTCGACCCGCAGGCCATGACGGAGGACTGTCATATTGACCTCGCCTATGCCCTGACGGTGTATGGCGTACAGGGGGCCAGTGAGCGCTTTGCCATTGCCCTGACCGGTACCGAAGGTGGCAGGAAAAGAATGGCGTCTCTGGAATCCACTTATGTGACGCTGTCACGCGCAAAGGAGCATGTGCAGGTTTATACCGACGATCTGGCTGGCTGGAGTGCCGATGCCCGGCACTCAAATGCCGGACAGACCGCCCACGACCTGCTGCACCAGAAAAGTGACCACGAATCCGACACCGGCAACCGATTGCTGGCCACCTCCTCACGACTGGATAAAACCGCGCTGGGACGCAGGGTTCTGGCGGAAAACGGCCTGGAGGGCGAAACAATGGCGCGCTTCATTGCTGCTGGCAGGAAATACCCGACACCTTATGTAGCCCTGCCGGCGTGGACCCGTCACGGAAAAGAAGCCGGGGCACTCCTGACCGAAATCCGCATTGAGGATGACGGGATGCGCGTGGTGCTCAGTGATGAGTCCCGGCTGCGTGGTGGGGAGGATGCGCAATTCGCCGGCCTGCAGGCCAGCCGTAACGGGCAGACACTCATTGCTGATGATGCACAGACGGCGCTGCGCCTGGCACAGGAGAACCCGGAGAGCGGGGTGGTGATACGTCTGCACGGTGAAGAACGGTTGCTCAATGCAGCCCGCCTGACCGGAGGACGAATCACGGAGCCTGACGAGGTGGCACGAACAGTGCGCAGTGTGGCGGAGGCTGAATCGGCGGCGAAAGCGGAAGACCCCATTACGCTGCCTCCAGATGAGCAGCAGAAACTGGCAGATGCACAGGAAAAAGCGGCACGGGAGCTGGCGGAGCAGGCCCGGCAGGAACTGCTGTCGGCAGTGCCGGGTGAGGAGAGGACCAGACCAGAACCCCTGTTGTCTGCCGATGAAGAACGACGCCTGCGTGACGCTGCAGCACGGGGAGAACGTGAGCTGGATGAGGCTATTCAGGAAGCGGTGGCGGACGGTCGGGGCATCCGCCAGCAGGTGCGCGAACAGATGCTGCGTACGGAGCGTGAGTGGGTGGTGAATGTACCGGAAAAAGATATTGAGCTGGAAAAAACGCTGGGAGGCGACTGATGCAACTGCGGCCGTTAAATGAGAGGAACAGGGACAAAAAAGATTACCTGTATCAGCCGCGTCTGTTCCGGCGTGGATATCAGGTCGCGGGTAAGCGCGGCAGCCATACTGGCGTGATGTTTATCGCTGGCGTGTTGACGGGGGTTCTCCTGACGATGGTGAGTCTGCTGTTGTACCCGCAGATGGTTATGGCACTACTCCGGGTTATGCTGCAAGTGGTTCATGCTGCGGGGTATCGCTCATGATGACCGGTCTTCTGATTATTGTTGCGCTGTTATGCGGATTTATTCTGTTGCTGAAAAAGGCCGGTGAGAGCAGACATCCACTTTTGCAGAGGCTGCGTGAAAAAGGGATTCGGCCGGGCAGAACTGAACAGTTGCTGTGTCGCCGACCGTCATTCGTCAGTGCCGGTCAGCTGATGACGGAACGGGAACAGCGTTTTCTGCGCCGGCTCGACAGGGGGACCGATACCCGCCAGTGGCGGCTGTGCCCGCAGGTTCGGGTGGCTGATATCGTCAGAGTGGCTCCCGACCATAAATCTGGCAGCCGGGAATGGTGGCAGCTGTTTCGTCTGGTATCGCAGTGGCACTGCGATGTGGTTATCACGGACCGCGCCGGGCGAATCATTGCGGCAGTGGAGCTGGACGACCGTTCCCATCAGGCGCCGAAACGTCAGCGGCGTGACCTGCTGCTGGAAGAGGTACTGAAACAGGCGGGTATCCCGTTGCTGCGCGGCGATGATGAGCAACAGCTGGCGGAGCGCGTCAGGGCACACCTTTGCGCACAACGACCGGAGGCTACAGCATGAATCCGGGGAAATCTGTTGCCCTGCAACCTTTCAGGCCGCTCCTGAATTTTTCCGCGCTGCAGCGCGATGTCATCCGGATGGCCGCATTTATGGCAATGATGGGGGACCACATCGCCACTGCTTTTCAGCTGGATATGCCCTTACTGAACATGGCCGGGCGTTGTGCATTCCCCCTGTTTGCGCTGGTCAGCGGCTGTAACTTGGCAGGCAAAACACTGCGTCAGTACAGCCTCAACCGCCTGTGGCTGACGGCACTCCTGGCCCAGCCGGGTTACTGGCTGGCCTTCAGGGAAGCCGGACTCATGTGGTGGCAACTGAATATCCTGTTTGCCTTCGCCGTTGTCATGCAGGTGACCCGCTTCCTGCAGGCAGCGACCGTGCTTAATGGCGTTGCGGCTTTCACAGCCCTGGTGGGGTATCTGCCGCTTAACTCTGCCAGTTACGGTATACCCGGTTTGCTGATGCTCGCCAGTGCGCTGCTTATCTGGCAGGTCCGGGACTCACTGCGGCCAGCCCTGTTTGCTGTCTGGTTGTTGCTGGTCACCCTGCTTAATGCCCGGCATGGTGATGTGATGACGCTCTCCGGCGTACTGCTGACGTTGACTGTGCTGTTTTGCGTGCACGGGCTGGTACCGGCTCTCGGACGACGCCTGCAGGTCGGACGGTGGTTTGCACCAGCGTATGCCCTCCATCTGCTGTGTATTGGTTTTTTGGTCAGTGTTCTCTGACCTGTCTTTACTGTTGCTTCAATCAAACAAAAGGAATTCACTTGAAAAATAAGCAAATCGCTTTATATGCGGTTATCTCCGGTTGCCTGTTATTAAGCGGGCCGACGTTTGCTTCGTCAAAAGGGCCTGTACTTATCCATTCAAAACTACCTGAACAGATTCTGGCTGAGCCTCCCGCGGTGCCGGAGCAGGTCACGACTAACGTGCTTTTGCGACAGATTCTGGCGGAGGTGATAAAGACAAATAGCCTGCCCGCCAAAACTGGCGGTGAGCGTGATGGTTAACAATCTGAAATCAGTATCGTCGCGCCTGCTGCGCCAGCAAAACGCACATTTACGGATGCAAAGTAAAACGGGGATTTTGTGGTCGAGATCGTACTTTGTCTGTAGCACCGGAGGGGCAACGATTGAAACGCTCAGAGCCTATATTCAGAGTCAGTCAACGCCTGACTGATCTTTAAAGCCCTGCGGGCTTTTCGCCTTATATTCCCGCCCGCATTGGGCGAGGGTTTACGGCGTTTTTCGCTAAACAGCCTGACGCCTCCGCCCTGCGTCGTTGTCCAACCCCGGCAATCGGGGAAAAGCAAATTTCCCCCGATCCCGGCGTTTCTGAGTAAATCCAGTGAAGGAAATACCATGCAAATTATTCACAAAATACATATGCGTCGATGGCTTCTGCCCGGTCTGCTCGGCCTGGCAATGTGTTCACCAGTTCCCATCACTTACGCCGCCACCATTGAGACAGGTTTTTCTCCGGAGGGTACGGCTCTGCGACTGGTTCTTAAGACAATTGATACAGCGCAGCAGGAAATCCGCCTTATGGGCTATTCCTTCACCTCTCCTGAGGTGGTCAGAGCCCTTGTTAGCGCAAAACGTCGTGGTGTTGATGTGAGAGTGGTGCTGGACTGGAAAGCCAATACCGGAAAAAACAACAACGCCAGCAGGGCGGCAATGAATCTGCTGGCTGGTGCTGGCATTCCGCTTCGTACCGTCAGTGCTTACAAAATTCTGCACGACAAAGTGATCGTCAGTGACGGTCGTCACACCGAAGTGGGATCTTTCAACTTCAGCCGTGCAGCAGACCGTTCGAATTCGGAGAACGTGCTTGTGGTGTGGGACGACCCGGTTACCGCACAGAAGTACCTGAACCACTGGACATCCCGCTGGGTGCAGGGAACGGACTGGAAACAGATGTACTGACGCCGTAATTCATGATCCTCAGACGTAAACCGTGCGCCAACGCGGGTTACGTTTATAAAGTAAGTCGCTGATTTCCTGAATCTGTAGTATTCTCTGCAAAGATCCTTATTTGATCCTTGAGGAGGCAGAGATGTCGCAGCCCGGAAATGCAGTAACTTCCTCATCGAAAGAAAAGCGTCAGTATAGAAAAGGTAATCCTCTTACTGATGCAGAAAAGCAAAGGCAGTCAGTCGCTCGTAAGAGAGCATTGCTCAAAGAGGTTAAAGTTTTTCTTGACCCACAACTTAAAGGATACCTTTTGAGTATGTGTGAGCAGGATGGGCTAACTCAAGCTGAAGTATTGACTACCCTTATCGAGCGTGAAGCGCAGAAAAGAAAATTAGGCTAATGGGCTTACTTTCTTGAGTGTTTCATTTTTCGATGCTAGATTACTGATCGTTTAAAGAATTTTGGCTGGCCACACCGCAAGGTGGCAGGGAACTGGTTCTGCTGAGGTGTTTACCCGGGACCAGAAAAGCAAAAACCCCGATAATCTCTTCTGTTTGGCGACGTAGAAGATTACCGGGGTCCACTAAAACTGTATAGCCATCAATCAGGCTATGCAGGGAGTATAGTTTTATGCTCAGAAAAGTTCAATACTTGTTTCTGCGCCATTTACTCCTTCCGTGCATTGTATGTGCAGGAAGAAGTGGCTGACGCCCGGAATCTGTTCACCCATTATCGTCAGGTCAAAAACCCGAACCCGGCCTTCACGCCGCGTGAGGGGAAAAAGACCCTGCCGTTCTGTCGTAAGCTGATGGCGAAAGCCGAAGGCTTTACGTCCCGTTTTGACTTTTCCGTCCATGTGGCGTTCGTACGCTCGCTCGGTAAGCGTCATCGGATGCCGCCATTGTTGCGCCGTCGTGCCATCGATGCGCTGCTTCAGGGACTGTGCTTCCACTACGACCCGCTGGCCAATCGTGTCCAGCGTTCTATAACCAACCTGGCTATTGAATGCGGGCTAGCCACAGAGTCGAAAAACGGCAATCTGTCCATCACCCGTGCCACCCGGGCGCTGAAGTTTATGTCGGAGCTGGGGCTGATTACCTACCAGACGGAATATGACCCGCAGATTGGCTGTAATATCCCGACCGACATCACTTTCACGCCGGCACTGTTCTCCGCGCTTGACGTCTCTGACGTAGCGGTGGTGGCCGCCCGCCGCAGCCGCGTCGAATGGGAAAATAAGCTGCGTCAGAAGCAGAACCTGAAGCCGCTGGAGATGGACGAACTGATAGCGAAAGCATGGCGCTTTGTGCGCGAACGCTTCCGCAGCTACCAGTCCGAACGTAAACAGCATGGTCTGAAACGCGCCCGTGCCCGGCGTGATGCGGACAGAACCCGTAAGGACATAGAGACACTGGTGAAACAGCAGCTGACGTGGGAATACGCGTCCGGACGTTTTACCGGCGGTCTGGATGCCATGAAACGGGAGCTGCAGCGGCGCGTGAAAGAGCGCATGCTGATGTCGCGGGGCAACAATTACACGCGACTGGCCACAGTCCCCATATAACCCACCTGATTATAAAAATCCGGCTGACGCCGGAGGATTCTGCACATCTGTAGCCTGCCACTGTCTGTTTTCTGCGCGGAGCGGGCGCTCTCAACGCCAGGATTTATCTCATCCGGTTGACTGAACGGCCTGAAATGTTCCCGGCGGAGCCATTTCCGGTCGCTGAATTTACTTACCCACAAATAACTGCAAGGGACCTTTCCATAAAGTTACAACCGATATACTGACAAAGCGCCAGGCGACCTGATTTCAAAGTGCGTGGTTTCCTTTAAAAACCTGCTCTGTACTTCTTTTAAATACATAATCTTTCTCTCTTATAAAGATATAACCTATTCATCGCCTGCCCTGTGGACAGGCTTAAGAGAATGACCGCCCTTGCAGCGGACACACGTCCGCGCCGGTCCGGAAACACCAGAAGCACCTCCCGTCGCTCTGCGCCGGGCCTCAACCATGCACATAGTTACAACATCCAGAGTTTTAACCAAAGAAACCCGAGCAAAAATCCGGCACCCAGCCCCTCCCGGCACTGAAAAGCGAGGCCGCCCCGGCCCGAAGGGCCGGAACAACATCGCTTTTAATACTGGATGATGTAACTAAACTTTTGAGTGGCTGTGAGTAATTTTGGCTGGGGTATTTAAGTAACACGCCCGTAAGCGGCCCTTACGGCCCGCTAACGCGGAGATACGCCCCGACTGCGGCTTCGCCTTGTCGTGACCACTCCGATAGCGCACAGAAACTCCTGAGCCGTTTAGATGCGGGTTATGGCTTTTCAGGATGGGGGGTTGGATAGGCAGAACCTGTCAAACCAGTAACCGGCTACGCCGGGCTTCGGCGGTTGTACTCCAGTGTCGCATGGAACTACAGAGTGCCGCCTTACATGCGCTTACGCGCATTGTCCTGTTCATTTTCGCTGCTTATCGTCACACTACAGTGATGATTTCCAGGTATCTGCGCCGTGTACATCCCTAAGTCCGCACTTGAAATGACGTTCTCTGATGACGGGAAACAGACTGCCCCCCGTTCCTGCCAGAATTGCGGGAAATGTGGGCGAGCTGTTCGCATCCTGTGGCTGGCTGATTCAGTACTCCCCGGAACCTGATGTCCTGTTTCTCCAGGCCGGATAATGCTTCCGGCGTGACCAACAAAATTCCGTGATTACCCAATGCGCCGTAAAGCCCCGACCTTCGGCGCGGGGAGGATGTCAGTTAATCAGGACAGAATTGTCAGTACCAATGGTGAGTACTGTCTGACCTTTCTTCACTATCCGGATGAACTCATTTTTCTCGAGGACTTTAATTAATCTGCTGATGCCTTTACCGCCACGTGTAACCTTTATCTGCGACTTGATTTTTTCCGGCGAAATATAACTGTTCAGCCCGTCCACCGAGCACAGGGCATAAAATCGCAGGTTTGCGGAATGACTCAGGAAAGTGGTTTTACGGTCAGGACTCATCCAGCCAATCATGTCCAGGATGTCATCGTAATGTTTTCTTAGCAGACTGCTGCTGGCGTGAGCACCATAAACAGGGTTGCCATAATCAGGCAACCCTGTAGCCGGATCATCGTAATGAAATTTCCAGAGTGCTTCATGGTGTGATAAACGGTTGCGCAGGGAACGGATCCGGTTAAAGGCGTGACGGACGTCTTGCATACCATGACCGACGGGAAGATGCGGAAACACCACTGTATTAAGATTGGGCCACAGCAGCGACTTACTGCTGTTATCTTCATATTTCGTACTCAGTAAGGTCGTCCAGAAACCAAAGCTCATTGCGGCAATCACGCGGGCCGGGGTGATGATTTTACCTTCATTGACAATGGCGTCTCTCGCCTGTTCAACAAGGTTTTCTTCCCGCACTTTACGGGCTACAACCCGGTTACCGTACTGGTCCAGTAAAATCCCTTGTGGATCCCGGGGCTGTCCAGGTTTTCTGGCCATTTTGAATCTTACAGAGAGCTTCGGAAAGGCTTTCTTCCCCATGTAACGAGGCAGGCTGAAAATCCAGTTATGGTCCGTCAGCCAGAGTCCTGTTGCACCAGGTGGGGGGACTGAGCGGATAGCCTGATCCAGTGCGTTTCGCAGGGTGACTTCAAGACACTGCAGAGCAGGAAGCATGGCTCCGGCGAGCGCTTTATTCCAGTGATATGCAGACATGACCTGATGAGGTTCTACTTTCAGGTGTTTTTTATAAATATCCAGCCGTTCGACAGAAATAAATTTTTCCGGTCCCATGATTTCTTTCCTGTCACAATTAATAAGGTGCTATTGACGATATCATCAGTTTGTGGCGTAATAGCCCCATCAAGGCGGAGTCGCCTCTTTAAGAGGTCTCACGCGACAATAGTAGTTCGGAAAAGCCATCCTTCGGGGTGGCTTTTCTCGTTTCAGAGTCTGTCCACGGGGGCTAATTTCATCTCCGCGCGAATGGCATTAATGTCACTGTAAAACTTCTCAGCACCGGCCAGATAAAAAATTTCATTGAATACCCGAGCAATCATTTTCGCATCACGACTGGCAATTTCATTAAAAAGCGAAAAGGTCAGGGATAAGCCACGGGGAATATAAGCAAACTGCCTGTGCAGCACCTGGCTGGCACGCAGCTGAAGATACGGCATGTTCCTCATCATGATCTGCTGCAAATCATCATGGGTGACCAGTTTCAGTAGCGCCTTATACTTAAGGTTAATACCGGTGATCATATCGTTTTCAAACCAGTGTTCGGCGACTTTTACGCCGAACTGCTTACCAAGTTCCTCATCCATCAGGCTGACAAGCGGACTTGTCCGGCAGAAGTTCTTTATCAGATCCTGAAACTCCTGCGTCAAAAACTCTTTGAGGAAATCACTTTTTGATTTTCCAGCAATGCTTGCCTGCTTCGTAATCATTTTATCCACATCAAGAGGGATGTTACGAATGGTAAGTGTGGCTGTTTTGTTAACATCAGGTTCTTGCTCTTGATATGTCATATTTGATGTCCGTCTGTAATTACGAATCACACAACTGCTTTTTAAAGCATAATGGATGTAGGAATTTTTACAACCACTCTGTGATGCAATTACTATATTTTGCATCACTATTCTTGTTTTGACTTTGCATGCCGATTTCTCATTTCGCTGTCAGATCCGAAAAATACCACAGCGGAAGATATTAAAGTGAACAAACCACACAGCCTTTCACCGGACGCAAACTGTTTTGCTGAGGCGCTGGTTCAGACAGATAGCGGTCGTAACAGTATCCATTATCGGGCTTTTACTGCCTGCTCTGGTTGCCATCAGGACAAATCGTCGAAATGGTTTCTGGCTGCAGTCTGCGTTCTTCAGGAGAGGCCAGACCATTGTTTGCATGCTTTCTGCCTGTGGGCGCAGTCCCTTTTTCTGCTTCAGGCCATCCAGTTTCAGGTATATGAGGTCTGCCTGCTGATCCTGCGGGCCTTTTGATCGTTTTCACAAAACGTAAATCCACAATATTGACATGTGATACGGGGCGGTGTAGTTTTTGCTGTATGTATATACAGTATTTTCATGTGTGGTTATCTTTAACCTATTGTTTAAACAGTCAAAGAGGAATGTTTTATGTCTAAAGAACTTGGTGGATATGGACCCACAGCCGGTGAGTCTATGGGCGGAACCGGGGCCAATATGAATGAACAGGGTGGGAATAACAGTGGCGTAAACTGGCTGCCCCGCTCCTGGCCGCTGAACAGGCACGCATCCTCGCGGAACGGCGGGCAACGGAAGTCCGGGTGCTTCCCCTGTTCCCGGTCAGGGCTGTGAATAACGCTGACACTCCGGCCGGCGACAGCCAGGTGCAGCTGGACGGCACCTGGCACCTGGCGTGCCAGGGCGATTACGTGGTCCGCCTTGACGGCACCACCTGTCTGCAACTGTGGCGCGGGACTGGTCACGTCACCCGTCTAGCCGGCGATCCCCTGCAGGTGGCGCAGTGGCTCCAGGCCTGCCACGATGCGGGCATAATGATCCGCATGCAGATCAATGAAAGCCACACGCCGGAGCAAGGCAGGGCGGACGAACTGCAGATGCACCGCATCCGCTGGCCACTGAAGAGCGGGGAAGAGAACCGCCGGCAGGACGCCGGGGAGGACTGATATGCCGTACTACAATGGCCGCTGGCACCTTTACGATGAAAGAGAACGGCAGGAATTCGGTGAAAGGAAATGCCAGGAACGCTGTCTGGAACGGCAATTCCGTTAACCACCATTACTGGCTGTTTTCTGGCTGTGGTACCATACGATCGCCATTTTTCAGAGTCTGGAATCAATGAAAAAGAAATCCGGTAAGTGGAATAAAACGCAGAACGGAAAGAACGGAAAGGACGGAAAGTATGTGGATACTGATTTTCTGGTTGTCATCGCCGTTTGCTGTTTCATCAAACGGGGTGAAACAGCCGGTGTTGGCCGTACACTCGCAGGAATTTACCACCGAACGGGCCTGTAAGGAGGCGCTGACGGCCATGAAGCGGGTTAACGCCGGGGAACTGACCCTGCGCGGCGTATGTGTGCCGAAGGGTGAGTGAGGGGGCGTTTCTGCTACACTCTGTGCTACGGTATTAAAAACTGGCCCGCCAGGACGGACGGGTCCCGTCTCCGGCGCACGAAAACCTTTTTATTACCCGCTGACTGGCGACTGCACTGAAGCAGAGTGCCAAGAAAGAGTGATTAGTGGCGGATCTGCGCCAGGTCGTCTTCGGTCAGACCTGTCATATCCCCCAGAACATCAGGTTAATAGCATTCTTGATGTCATTCTCCCGGTGACTGAGGTCGCTCACTTCTTCTCCGATCACCGAAGCTGGCACACTGGCCATATCGGTAGTCACCAGACGATAACTGTCATCGCCGATATGCACCACCGGGTACAGTTCCCGTGTGATTTTGTCAGACAGCAGACGGGCACTGACCAGAGGGATCATCATCCGGCGGCCGGGTGTGTCGATGATGTTACTCTGCACGTCCACGAATAGGCTGTAGCGGCTTTCTCTTTTATAGGTGTAAACCCTGAACTGCATCTCACCAGTCCCTGTTTTCGTCTGCAAAGGAGCCGTTCATTTCAATAAACCGGGCGACTTCAGCCATCCCTTCCTGATTTTCAGCTTGCCAGCGTTCAGCACGCAGACGTCGGGCCTCTTTCTGCATGGCTGTATTCACCAGCCCGGAGATATTCACGTCTGCCGATTTGAGTAGTTGATAGTTGTCGCTGTCGATGGTGACAGTAATACGCTGCTTCATTATGTACTCCATTTCACATACTCATGGTATGAGTATCAGTATAGATGATAGATACACTATGATGGAAACGAAAAGCGAGATCCTGAAGCTCAGGGCCCGACTGAAGTACCGTTTTATCGATGAACACCGCACTGTATGGGGTGTCATGACGATGTGTCGTTACCCGGGCCGGGTTTTATGCGTGGTGGAAAACCCGCTCGCCGTATGACAGAAATGGCCCTGGAGGAAACGTATGCCGAACGGGACAGTCTGGTGCTGAAAGCCATCAAAAACACGGCTGTAAAAGAAAAGCAGACCGCCGCCAATTGGCTGACCAGCTTCAGGAAACAACCCGGTGTGAAGCAGCCCCCCTCGGGGCTGTGGTATCTGATTGAGTATGCAGGGGATGAACCTCTGCTGTCAGGCGATCCGGTGGCGGATATTTCGGTCAGGGGAAGTCTGACTGATGGCACCACGGTGAAAGATATGGAGCTGACCGGAGCTGTGATAACGATGAAGCTGTCGGAATATCCGGCGGTTTTCCGGGAAGCCATTGGCCTGTTGCGCCAGCACGGGCGTTGACCATTGTGATACCACCGGAAAGGGCATATGGCGATAAAGAATTTCCACCGGTCATCCCGCCCGGAGTCACAATGATTTATATGGTTCAGATGGAATCTCCGGCAGAGGAAGGAACAGTCCGGAAAATGAGCCGGTAATGAAAACTCAGCAGAAGAAATAAAATGCTGGTCGTTATTCTGGAATAACAATGGTACAGCAGTTATTAAGAAGGGTTGAAATCTTTTTTAGTGCGAAGCATTTTTCTGACTTTCGGAATAATGGGGTTCACGCCGAGAAATAAAATCACCTGAAGTTATCGGACACTCCTCCTGTAAATACAGGTTTAAAGTTAACCAAAGTCACCAGTGAAATCAGCAAAAATCACGCGATGATCATCATTGAAGATTTGAAGGTCAGTAACATGTCGAAAACAGCAAAAGGCACAACAGAGAAACACGGAAGAAACGTCAAAGCCAAATCAGGCTTGAACCGCCCGATACTGGATCAAGGCTGGCATGAAATGCGGCGTCAGCTTGAGTACAAACAGCTCTGGTGCGGTGGTCAGATTCTGGCAATTCACCCGGCATATACCAGCCAGCGTTGCGCCTGTTGTGGTCATACAGCGAAAGAAAACCGCCTGTCACAAAGTAGATTCGAGAGCCTTGAGTGTGGATATACTGAGAACGCGGATATCAATGGTGCCCGTAACATTTTTGCGGCAAGACATACCGTGCTTGTCTGTGGAGGGATGGTGCAGTCAGGCCGCCCGTTGAAGCAGGAACCCTCCGGGGCGAACCAGGCTCGGTCTGAACGCTGCAGGAATCCCCGTCCTTTAGGGCGGGGAGGATGTCAAATGAAGGAGATTACTTGACGTCAGCCTCCGGGCCGCAACCGCCGATAACTTTAGAGATAGATATTGCTGGATGAAGCAGATAATCGTAACTACAATTGTTTTTTTTGTTTTCGATGCTACCAGTACATGCAGTCAGAGTGGTAAGAGCAAAACCGAGAATAATGATTTTAAAAAGTTGAGACATTTTTATATCCTTATGTTTGTGAGTGCTGTTTTTGCAAAGATAATATTACACTAAATTACACTTTATAACAGTATGGATATTAGGTGATTTGTCTGATTTTGTTATTTTTCCACCAAACCAAGTGTCTCAGGTTCGATTTCTCGTTACTGTGAGATATGCCGACCATGAAAAAACCATGTTATACCCAAAAAAAACATAGCATTTACGTATTTTTTACAAAAAATAGTGCAAAGAATATTTTTTATAAAAAAACTTATTTAATTCAACGCTTTTTCATGTCTTTGCGTCTGAATGAATATTTAAAATGAAAACATAGTTACTTTTTATCCTGGCAAACATACTCATTGGGATTCAATAACCACTCCTCTTTCAACCATTGGGTAAGTGAGTCAGCGAAAGATAATATTTCTCCTGTATATATATCTTTGATACAAAATGTCCCTAAATAATCTCTTTCTTTCCCTTTCCTGTTTTTGTGAACTTTTTGACCATACTCAGTCAATCTATTGTTTAGCCTTTTCATTGCTGCGCCAGTTGATAAATATATAACTTTATTCATAGTATAAACCATTTAATTTTGAGTCATAGAAAAATACTCACTTACAAAATAATAAGATTATCAGTTAGTTGCTATCATATTTATGGTAATGTCACATATAACTAATAAAACCACCTTAAAAAATCTGCTGTATTAAAGAATAAAAATATGCACGATAGTTGTAGGTAACATATAATAACCACACGAACATAAACACAATTTAAACAAAACAGTTTTGCTTTTTTAACTGAACAGCATAACTTTAGCTCAACACTCTTCTCGCGCCGGGAAGCGACAGGATCTATAGTAAGACGACTGTCTGTAATAGACTAAAGGTTTGGAAAAGTAATGAATTTAGATTTTTTTTGATTTCGTCAGTAAATGTAGGAACAATGAAAGTGAGGCCACCAATATTTTTCATGTGGAGAGTCGCGATATGAAGAAGAACGATGCCTAATCCTTTTGAAGTCAGCAACAAACAGGTAGTTATGGTAATGGGAGAGCATTATTATTGCAGGGTACCACTGTCTGGTTGTAATAATCCCCACTCTTAAAGAGCGGGGTATGTCAAAAAACAGGGTGAAATTCAGTATGTGAGTGAATCCAAAGCTACTTCTCCAGTTGAATAGTATTTATCCTTTAGCTGGGCAGAAACATTGAATGTAGTCATCAGTAATCTATCGTTAAATGATGATAACTGTAATATCGAGTACACTGTTGTACCATTTCCCGAGGCATCTTTCGCCACGGTTTCCAGACGACTGACTGTAAGGCCATTCACCTTTTTAGTCGTGAGGACTGGCTTCAGGTCAGCCATCTGACGTTTCATCATTTCTGCCAGCTTTGGTACATGTTCATCAATAAGCTTCTTGTCGGGAAAAGGCATTGTAAAAGATAGTGTAATGATGCTTTTACCCGTATCGAGGTACCAGATTTCTTTTGGTTTTGGATTGGCTGAGGCGTATTTATCATTTATTTGCTGCTCAGTCATTTTCTCAAAAAATACCGGCAACACTATGGAAGCTTTACCATCAATAACTTTTACTGTCTTATGCTGAATTGAATTTTCCTTCCCTTTCTCTGATATAGAGTTGGCTTTCATTTGAGCAAAGTTACTTGAACAAGGTAATATTGCCAGTGTTAAAAGCAAAAGTAATTTTTTTTTCATTTTCATGATTCTCTAATAATATAGTCTACATTGAAGAATGACTAATCTTCAGATCTTACAGATAGGGGGTTTGTATTAGTTATACTCAATTGTGACATTGACAGCACCTCTGACATTTCCAGTAAAACTGTTCCCCCCACTTGTGATCTGACCAGTCTGACGATAATGGGCTGAAAAATTTACAATGCTTTCAGAATTATACTCTAACTGCGAAGAAGAAGGATAGTTTGCTGACGCACCGTGACTTCCGATATTTAACGTAGTGCCATCTATATTTATGCGGTTGTTATTATATCGCATTTCTATTTCCAGACCCTCAACTTTATTTCCCGCGTCATTATACAGTGTGATATTTTTTTCCTGAGCGGAAGACGGATTGCTGCCAGTGTCGTTAAATTTAGCAGTAACATTTGATACGTTTCCTGAACATTCCAGTGTCAATTCTACTGGTACACCAGAACTGGTCACTGACCCTCCGTTATTATAATTAATCATATCTGCGGACCAGCGCCCCATAGATATATTATAAATATTGTTTTTTAAACGGCATGATGGTGCTACCAATGTGATTGCGTTTCCGGAAAGAGTACTGACATTTAGTCTCTGGAATATTGATGTGTTTGTCCCTTCAAAAGTTATAGCGTTATTTTGAGCGCCACTTCCAATAGTGGATGTAATATTTCCATAAGATACAGGCCCATTTTTTATCAACTCTGCTCTGGTAGAAACAGAAATGCTTCCATTCCAAATATGGTATTTTCCAGTAGAGGCATTCTGTGAGGGAAATATCTGCATATTGGGGCGATTAAAAGCACTAAGACTCCTTAGATGCGAACCATTATACTCAGTTCCTTTACTAATTATTTCTGAGTTTACAGAAGTGAAATAACCAGAGTAGGGGTTATTTTGACATATGCCCCCCTGACAGATCTCCTGACCCTCCCAGTCATATTTTGCATACATTTTTATTTTAAATCCTGACGATACGCCATTTATTCTGACACCTATTTCATCAGGGAATGTAAGCATGAATCGTTGTGAAGGTATTATTACATTCAAATAGTACCCACCAGTAGCTGAATCTCCGTCTCCTCTACAGTTGATATTAAGATCAATAAATTGTCCATAATCCCATGAATAAATAACTGTGCCATCAGGAACATTATTGTCCACAACTATCGCGGTGGGTATAGTTAAAGGAAATGAATCATTTTCAATCAGCATACATTTTCCGGCAATTTCACCTGTTGCTGATCCTTTGTACCAAAGGAGGTCGGAAGCCTCAACAATACCCGCACAAGCTGAATACGGAACAAATACAATCTGCATTCCAGCTATTAATAGAAATGCCTGGCGAAATTTTATTTTTCTCGCACTTACTTTCATGGGATGATCTCCGCCTTAATAGTTTCACCCTCACCGCCCCAGTCCAGCATTGCGCTCCAGGTTACCGTCAGACGCCCCTCCTTCACCGCAGCTGGCAAAAGATAGCGCATGCTTCCCTTTGGTGGCGTCATATGGTTCTTGTCCTCCAGTCTGACTCCTTTACCAGCACCGTTTCCGACTGACAGTTCACCAAAACTGATGTGGTAGGGTGTTGGATTAGTCGCCTTCAGCCAGCGCTTCCCTCCGTCCTGTTCCACTGACCAGGTCAATTGTTTTGCCGCCTCACGAGCCCCCGCAGAACTCAGACCTTCAGGTCGTACAAACACTTTTATCCTGCTACGTATTGCGACCAGAAGTCGGTTATCGGCCGGGTTCTTCGCCTTCGGCGGTATTTCCTGCACCGAAAGCCAGTATGCTGACTCCCGGTCCTGTGGTATCGCTCCCTTCATCACCACCAGACGAAGCTTACCTTGAGATTTACCCGCCAGTTTCATTACCGGCGGCGTCAACACCAACGGAAGATCGCTGTCCCGGCCATGTAAATCTTCCAGCCACGACTGTACCATATAGGCTTCGCCACTACTGTTTAGCACTTCCACCGCTGTCTCACGGTCTTCGGCATATGCCACTACCCGCGTCAGCAACGGACGTACCGACGCTTGTGTCAGGTTCGCCGCCAACAGCCCTGCTATTAGCAAGCAGCCCATCATTGTTTTCATCCTTATCATTAAATCCTTCTCCTTTGTTGTGACATCTGCAAACCGCCTCACTGGCAGTCCACCACAATTTTCTGGTACCAATTTTCCGGCTTACGCTGCGCGTCCGTTGCCTTCGGCAGGTTGAATGTGCACTGCTCAGCAGAGCTCTCCCCCCATACCACTTTCAGGGACTGCTCAGTCCGGGCATCCAGTCCGCTAAGGTATGTTAGCCCCTTGTTGCCGACAATCCCGGCCTCTTCCTTTTCCCCGTTCGCATACACCATAGCTCCCAACGGTATTGCTTTAGGGCTGCGAATTTCCACCATCGCACGCCGCCCTACTCTGGTGGCAAACTCCAGCAGCACTGCTGCACCTTCGCTTGGCACTACACGACGTGACGACTCTTTAAGCTCCACACCATCGGTTTTCGATGTATCCAGTGACACCTGGTTGTAACGGTACGGCGTCAGGTTGGTTACCATCGCATGACCGAAGTAGTCTGTTCTGGCATTCGCCGATCCGGACACTCCGACACCAGACGCACCAGGAGTTTTCACTATACCCACCGTTGTTCCCAGTCGTGGTGAAAGAATTACACCCCCACCGTACAGGGTCAGTCCACCATTCATCCCTGCCGAATACTGGGAATAACTGCTACTACGGCTGACGTTACCACTGATGTTCGCCAGGCTGCCGTTGTAACCCAGTGATCCTGACTGACTATATTTTCCCTGTACGCTACGTTGTATGTTGGCTGAATAGTTCACAGTGCTGTCTGCTGTACTTCCGGAATAACCCATTGATTGATTGTAGTTATTATCCCTGTCACGGGTAAGGTTATAGTTCAGGAAGCCGTTACTTCGCCCTTGAGCACTGCTACTCAGTGGTAAACTCAGCGACAGACCCAGTTGGTTATCGTTGGTATGACCGTCTTTAGTATGGGTCCAGGAAATAGACACGCTGGCAGGACCAATAGTGGTTCCCGCTCCGGCACTTATTGAGGTACTTTTATCGCCGGTTCCGTAAAAACGATCCTGACTCACGGAGGCATAAAGGCTACCGTGACCACTGAGGTTCTGGCTCAGGTTCATTTCTACCCGACTGCGTTTACGTCTCTCCCATTCAGCGTCTCCCCAGTCGTAGCCGTTGATACTGCTGCGATTCTGGCGTGACAGAAATTCCTGAAACCCCAGGAATTCTTCTGACCGGTACTGATAACCGAGTATCTGTAGTGAGGTATCGGTAAGGTCGAAATATCGGGCATACAGAAAGCGCACAGCCGATCCATCCCGGGTGCCGTTCCTGTCCCAGGAATCCTGGTAGCGGGCATGAGCAACTTCAGTGGAGAAAGCCCCAATCATACCGATATTCCACGCAAGTCCGGCAGACACGGTCTGGTAATCATTTGTTATCAGTGAAGTGCCACTGAGTGTGAACTGCTCAAAACCGTATTCCATACTACCGTTCACCAGCCAGGGTTCTTTTACATCTGAACCCTGGTTGCGGTATTTCCCCGTCGCCGCGCTGTAGCGTAGGGCTCCGGGACGTATCATATTGGGCAGAGTAGTGTACGGTACCCGGAACACCTGCTGCTGACCGTCTGACTCCTCAACTGTAACTTCCAGATCTGCCCCAACCTGAGCACTGTACAGATCATCAATGGCAAAGGGGCCTGGGGTGAGGGTGGTACTGTAGATAATATTATTGCGCTGACGCACCACCAGTCGGGCGTTGGTTCGAGCTACCCCACGGATCACAGGTGCGTAGCGAAACTGGTTGTCCAGTGACATATGTTCGCTGGTAGTCAACGATACTCCGCTAATAGGTACTGTACCAGTCATGGAGCCGGAGGTTTTTGTGTATATCTCCCCAGCCTGCAAGTTGCTGCGCCAGGAAGCAACATCCCGGGAAAGGTACATGCGATCGTGATTAGAATCCCAGCCTTTTCCGGGATTACGGTAAAACGAATCGATGCTGTACAGACGCCATGCCCCGAGAGTTCCTGTGCTATTCAGGTTGATATAAGAACTGCGTGATGTGGAGTCTTCCTCCTTTCCGCTATTGGAACGCCCTTTAGTTCGTGAGTTATAAAAATAACCTCTATATGCCGTGCGCAGGCTCGGCACGCCGTGATCCCACTCCAGCGGAGAAATCATGGTGAAGCGCTGGCTGTCCACAGCTTCCTGAGGGACTGTCATCTGTAGTATCTGATGTGCGTCGTCATAGCTGAGTTGAGCAGCGGGGATACGCTGAGTGATATCCTCACACAGTGCCGGTTGTAAGGTGTCAGGGATCTGCCCGTTTTCATCATCTGGAGTGACCCAGCCATTGTATAAATCCACCCGAATACCCAGTTTCCGCAACATTTCCCGTGACAGGCAGGGAACAGCATTCTGCTGGTTGTTGCTGACAAAGTGTACTTCTGCGCGTTCTGCCAACTGGTCATTGACCCGGATATCGACTATTTTCAGCCCCGGGGTGACAGCATTCTGATAAATGAACACATCTGGTGAAGCACCGTTTTTGTCCCGTATCAGGAACCCTTCTTCAAACCCGGAGTCCGCCATGGCCCCTGCAGACAGGAAGATATATACCACGCAGACGCGTAGCAGCCCATGTTGTGACAGGCGAAAAAAGTGTTGAATGTTATCCATGGACTGACTCCGTTTTTCCTTAAAGCGGATGAAATAATTCTCTGAACATCCCACAAGAGGAACAGGAAAATCAGTCCCGCTAAAGCGGGACTGATGGGGTTTCAGTAGTACACAATCTCAAACTGAGTCCTGGCAGCTACGTCACCAGTCCCAACCGATGCACCCAGCGCCTTATAAGCCGCCACATAGTTCAGTGTTACCGAATCTGCAGAACCAGTGGAAACAGGCAAAGCCGCGCCCGCGTCAACCGCACCAGGTGAGGAAAGACGATCGGCGTTAATATTAATCTGAGTCTGGTTATCTGGTCTCAGGATGGCAATTCCAACGTTCGTTGCTGCGCCAGAGCTGGCAGTATTTGCCAGCACGTTTGAGTCACCAGGAGCGGTCTGGCCTGATACAAAACGGGTATACACGTTATTCGGAGAAGTGGTTCCAGCCAGGCAGTTTGTCAGTTTGATACTAAATGGGGTATGACCAGCATAGCTACCAACAGTAGACAGAGAGGCCGGAGTTGTATCAGGCAGATCGATCTGAGCAGTAACCACGCCGGCAGTAGATGTGTAGCTTCCCCCTGTATAGCTGACGGTAACATCCGTGTCGCAGGCGCTGGCCACAACGGTACCGGTAAAGTTGATGGTACCGTTAGATGCCAGTGCTCCTGTGGACAATATCGTAGAAGACATCAGTACAGACACCAAAAGACGATTCATTTTCATGTTAAAACTCCATTTTATTAATAAACATTTACCTGCCAGCTATTTCACCTACAGGTAATCAGCTTCATTCAGCAACCGGATGTCTTCCAGAGGAAGATATTCTTGGCAATCCCCTCAAGGACACAAGTAATCACACCTAAAAGCATCCGTTTCCTGATGAATGAATTAAAGAAAGTAAGAGCGTTCAATGTTCGTTCTGCGGTTATCATCACCTGCAGTTCGGCTCTTTTTTTTAAACCAGTGAAAATAGACTGATGTCAGTTTTACCCTTCTGTCATCTCTGAAAAAAACAAATCTCTTTCAGTAGCTTAAAGACGACAACGCATCATTTCCGGCCTGTACATATTTTTCCTTCAGGTCTTCAGTAGCATTAAAAGTAGATATCAGCAGTTTTCCGTTATAGGAAGAAAGTTGCATCAGGTTGTAAATTTTCCCGTCGGCAGCAGGGGTAACCATCTCGATACGGCTCATTTTTTTACCATTTACAGTAACTTCAGATACTGACGGAGAAAATGTTTTGAGCTGTTGTTTCATTGCTCCTGCAACTTTATCAACCTGAGACTCAGAGACAGAATTAGTGGTAGCACTGAAGGCAATAGAAACCTTGCCCCCCTCACTTTCTATGTACCATGCCTCCTGTGGTCGCTGGGATGCAGGATATTTTGTTTCCAGCATGTTCTGCGGCATTTTAATAAATCCATCCGGCATCACTATTGAAGCTTTTCCATCGAGAACTTTCGTTCTATTCAACGACATGTCGGCACTATTTTTATCGTCACAGGCAGACAACAGCAAGCTTGAACTGATAAGCAGGGAAGTGGCTATTAGGCGAATTTTCATTTTTAACTCCTTTTTGAGATATAAATTTCGCGTAGATAAAATTCGTTCCTGAAAAATCATGGAACTAACAGTGAATACCTGTGAGCAAGGTTAAAAATCAGACGGGGGTCTTAATACTCAACATATCTCTACATAATAATATCCCAGCGGAATTGCTTTTCAATAGCCCGTATTTTATGAAAACATTCCTTTTTACTCTATAGATATATTTCAGCGGTTTATTATCACTTTCTGACAGGTTGGTTACAGATTTCCCACTACAGAGATTCTCAAAGAGAGATAGCGTTTCTCGTGGGACTTCAGCTCGAAAAACACTTGACCGTTCTGCTTTCTGTATCACGGCAGAAAAAGCCTCTGTACTGATATTTTTGGGTAATAACCATGGAAAATGCTCCAAATGTACAGGGGTGAGCGGTATATCAAGCATAATTATCAACCTGCTCCGTGCCAGCGACCGCCTACGTAGCAGACGGCTACGTAACAGACGGCTACGTAAGTGTACATTATTGATAGCAATGACCACCACATCTCCTGGATGTGGAATAAATAATGTCTGTTCTTTATTGCTTAAGTTGTGAAAAAAAAATGATCCACCATGACTATTAATTAACTTCTGAACACCAAGAAGAAAGAAACTGTCATCAGAGATAAAATGGTAATTCATGGTAGGCGCATCTCCCGTTTTGCCCCGGCAAGTCATTTCCGGGATAAATATAGTTAAGTTCCATTTAAGTTCAGGGCATTTAAACATTCCAAAAAACGATTATCAATCGTTTTAAACTTCCAAAAACAGAGAAAATGATAACTTTTATCTATCAGGTGTTTTGCATCGATCGTTTCTGCCTATGCAAGGAAGGTTAATATATTCATAGGGTTAATCAAAAAAAACATTCATTAAGAATTTTCGTTCTTCTGCTAACGTAAAGAAAAATCTAAAAAAAATAACCAAATTTCAGAAAAATTACAAAAACTTACCCTACCACAGGGATTAAAACTCTGTTATAAAATATCATGTAAAATTATCCATCTAAACATGCCTGATAAAATAGTTAGAAAAACTAATGAAATAATAAGGTGTCATCGCGACAAGAGAATGACAAACATTAATTCGCTTCTTTTTATAAAAATACACTTATGTGTTTCGTGGGAGGATTCAAAAATAACTCGCCAAAAAATAAGAATATTCCCCAATAACTTCACAAAATATTCATAAACAAAACACAAAACGAACAAAAATATTTTATAAAATTGTGACGAACATCATTATTAATTACCCATAAAGTCCAAAAGTACTTAATAAAAGTGTCCTCCACACCTTTAAGAAAATAATGTTTTTGCTTTTTTATGGTTTTCCACTGGAATGTAAGCTACAAATCAGTATCCTGATAAAAACATAACGCGGATTTATTGACCAGGAATCCAGGATATGTTAATGCCTGGTATTGTGTATGTATCTTAAACAGTAATCTTGATTTTTATCTCATGGTGTGAGGTCGTTTATTGATGTATTTTGCGAGAAGGCCCGAATGATTTCACCATCTTTCATAAACCCATCGTATGTCTCAGCAACAATATTTATACGGAAAAGTAAGTCATGAAACTGTCGCGGTCACATCAGATAAGGATCTTACTACTGTGTAAACAACCAGGAAGGAAAACTCCCTCCTGAAGTGGAAACAATAAATGTGCAACAGGCAACTACTTACCTCACGGAATTCAGTTCAGAAAATGGAGGTTATTTATGACTGCAGGACTGACATTGGCGACGCTGGTTGCTATGAAAGCTGATGATTTTGAAAAGTTTCGTCAGGATGGCTGGTCTTCACGTCAGGTTCTTACACAATCGGTGATGAATGAGTTGTTGTTGCCGGAAGGTTGGTTACTGTCTTCGGAGAACTATTGTGAGTATGGTGGAATATGGCCAGTATGTCTGAGATATATGCCCCCACATGGCCGGTACATATTTGTTCTGACCAGCCCGGGGGAAATCAGTGATCGCTGGATGTTGCTGCTGCAGTCAGCCACCGGACAACGGATGAAATGTTTGCGCAGAATGGAGCATATAGATATCTTACTTATCAATAAATTAATTCAGTGTGCTGATATCCTGGATAAAAAAAACTATACACTTGCAGGATTATGTACAGAACTCTCTGATATCACGGCTGTTGCAGGAAACAGCAGGCAGGGGAACAATTCCTGATGGAGTCAGACGACTTATATCCCCGCCCGCATTGGGCGAGGGTTTACGGCGTTTTTCGCTAAGTTGAGAAACCATTATCCGCAAAGTAATTTTATCTTAATGAAAAGTAAGATAAAATTGACGATTGATATTTTTGTACCAGCTTTTATATCACCAGTTTTTGTGAGCAGGGTAGGATATTGAAGGATAAGTCTGGATGATTTGATTGGCTATTCTACACACTAAAGTCGGCAATGATAGCACAGGGCGATTACCTTTACCCGTTGATGCGCGTAAAGCCTCGCCCTTTAGGGCAGGGAGCAGTCAATTGTTGTGATATACCCGGGTTTCTACGTACAGATAGATAACGAACCTGATCATCCAGTGACCGGCTGGGAGAACTGGCCCTCAGGGCAGGCATCATCGAGATGAACAATAGCAGTCATCACATAACACGGGCTTTCAGCTCCCATTATGAATGACAACAACGTCCGTTTCCATGATGAGTCTGCGAGCAACAATTTTTTGTAGTGTTTCCTTCAGAATTGCAGCATTTCTTTCCTTTGGCTTCATGATTAAAGGACTGACGCCCCTGTTCTGGTTTATTTAGTTCAATCAGATCACTTGTGCTCGGATCACTCATTTCTGTTAACAAACGGCGCCCACAATTAGTCTGGTAAACAGCGATCTGATGCCTTAACAATTTTCCAAGCATCTGTTCTCCAATGTTACGAACTATAACGCGACTAACACGTTGTTGAACCAGAAGGTCAATCAGATTTCGTTTACCTGAACAATCTGCGCCCAGAGCTGGATTTACCATCCTGTTGAGTTCTACACCGCGCTCATCCATAATTACAAGATAACTTGCTTTGCTAAAATGATTTGCTACCCGGTTGTCATTCATCGGAATTGCTGTGATCATCTCGTATAACTCCTTTACTTTCAGTGTTAATTATTAAAGCTTTTCCCTGAGTGAGACAGTCCACAACTTTAAAACGGGCTGTTTTCAGGATATTGGCCAGAGTTTGCCTTGAAACCCCCATTACAGCAGCAGCTTCCTGCTGCTGCATCCTCATAAAATCGACCAGTCGTAACGCTTCAAATTCATCTTCTTTTAAATGAACTTGTTCAAGCTGACTCATTGGTCGCGCATTTGGCTTAAAACAAGTATCTGAGGGACGACCACATATGTTACGAGGAATTTTGGGTCTTGGCATAAACGCTCCTTATTGGCATATGCCATATATACACTAACTTAAGTAGCATATGCAATATTCACAGTTATTCTGAGAAGAATTATTCTCCTTTTCTTGTAATCTGTAAATGCGAGAAATGGCAGGGAAGTATTTATGAATCAGTAGTTTAATATCAGAAGATTCTGGGGCACGGTGTTCAGGTTAGCAGTTGTAGAAGGTGGCTTCTGACAGGCTTTGTTGAATAAGGCATACCCGCCTTCGTCATTTGGTTCAGCGCACGTACCATGACCAAAGCCTCTGCAACCTGGACGTCGTAGTCCCGTAGCGTCAGTGAACCGCCGAACAACTGCTTTACCCTGTACATTACCGTTTTGGCTATTGAGCGACGATTATCATGTGCGCCGTAAAACCCCGTCCTTCAGAGCGGGGATATAAGGCGCGGTTTTCCGGCTAACTATTCACCTGGTCAGTAACCCGCGCCTTTCCGGGGAGGGATAAGTGCACCGATTTTCTTGCGACGCAGTTCGTCGTGGCATAACCATGTATCGTAAGCTCCGTCTGCCGCCGCAGACTTTATTTTCCGGTGTGTCTGTCGGATAAGACCCGGGAAGGTTTCTGCATCTGTCACGTTGTTCAGCGACAGGTCTGCGCAGATAATTTCATGTGTTTTGGCATCAACGGCCAGATACAATTTTCGCCAGATGCGATGTCGTTCCTTGCCGTGCTTTTTCACTTTCCACTCACCTTCACCGAAGACTTTCAGGCCTGTGGAATCAATTACAAGATACGCTATTTCGCCCCGGCTGGGTGTTTTAAAGCTGACATCAACCGACTTCGCTTGTTTGCTGACACTGGTGTAATCCGGGCAGCGCAAATGAATGCCCATCAGGGCAAAAATGGAAAATCAATAAAGCCCCGTGCGGCCCGCAGGGTCACCCTGAAAACGCGCTTAACAACCAGAACGGTCGTGATGGCAAGGTCTGAATAACGCAGAGGTCTGCCTCGTGATGAGGGCTTTGCTGTAGGTCTTCCAGTTGGTGATTTTGAATTTCTGCTTTGCCACGGTACTGCCTGTATTATCAGGATGATGCGTGATCTGATCCTGCCGTTTGGCAAAAGTTCGATTTATTCAACAAAACCGAACAACAATTAAAGTTATATACATAACACCATCCATGTTCTCTATTTTAATAAAAGTGTTGATATCACTTTAATTACAAGAAATTAAAATCGGCATTATTTTTTCAGAACTTACTATACTAGTAGAATAAGAGTTTTTAAGGACAACTTATTATCAAAGGTAACCTTGTAAAAACCTTATTGAAACACAATGAAAACAAATAAGTTACAATCTATAACATGCTTACTAAACTATGATAAACAATATATCGGATAATTATATTCATGCTATAATTATCCGATAGTACTAAATGAGAACTAATCATGGAAATAATTTTAATTAATAATATTATTGAGTTTAATGAAGATCAAAGAAAACTAAAAAATATAGAAACTGATGATTGTATTACTTTATCATTTACATCATGTAATTTATTAAGCCTGCTTTTGAAGCATCAAGGAGATGTTGTTTCAAGGACTGAAATTTTTATCAACGTTTTTGACATCAACGGCTCACATACAACACACAACAATCTTAATCAATATATATCTTCACTCAGGAAAAACATCAAATCACTTGGTATAGATGAAGATGTCATCATAACAATTCCGAGAACAGGATTTATGATAACGAAAAATTTGACAATAACAAAAGATATTGAAAAATACTGCAGTGATACCATCACGTCAGATATACCTAAACACATTAATAAATCAAAAATGATTGTAATGTTTTTTACATTCGCTATTTCATCATATATTTGCTACTACTTGTTAAATTATAATAAAACTAAAATCACTAAAGAATCAATACCTGTAACTGAGATAAGCAATACCTTCGAAAAAGGGAATTGCCAGTTTAATATAATTAATAATGATGATGTGTTATCTTCTTCGGAACTAAAATCTCTTTTAAAACATTTCCAGCCATATACAGATGAACAGTGCCAACAAAATGTAATCTATTATTTTTTCCGAAGTAACATCATAAACTCCGGTTACCAAAAGTTTATCCTTAAGTGTATTGGAGACATAACAAATATTCCAGGCTGCCATAGCTTCTACAACAGTATATCTGGTGATTTAAAATGAAAAGGAAAATATTGTTTTATAGTTACATTATTTTACAGTCTATTTTAATAGTCTCGGCAATTGTTTTATTCATGTTATCCATGGAAAGGAACTTAGACTTCAGCTGTAAAGGTAACAATACTTATCAGAAAAACATAAATGGAGAAAATATAAACATAACAACAAGTATCTCAGTTAATTTCTTTTCCGATAAAAAGATACACACAATTGTACATGGTATCATACGGAATAATCAGGGAGCATACACAATAAACAGAGAGTATGATTACAGCTACAGGGCATTAGATACGAAAAAAGGAAGGTATATTCTTACACTAAACTCTATAGTGAAAAGTACAAACGATAATGATAAAGATAATGTTGTCAGTAATTTTTTATTCGGAGGAGAAACAACGGATATAAATATCAAAATCAACAAAATTAGCAACAATGTGTTAATTATTGGAAATGTTTTCTCTCCTATATTTAGCTGCACAGTTACAAAAAATTAACTTACCTTAACTCTTGCAGAGGCCATAATCAGGCCTCTGAGCGTTAGGTGTTTTCTCCTTACTGCTGTCATCTCTGCTTTTACCTTTATTACCCAGCATAAACAAAACAAAACAAATTATTATAAAGAATATTATTCTTTGTTTTTCTATTTTTCAGATAAATGTTTCAAGTCATCTGATTGGAGTGAATAATAGTCTCACTTGAAAACAAGAGCACAATATACGTTCAAACGATATATATACAGGATTAAGAAAATGTTCATCACTGATAAGGATACCTTTCTTAAATATTTACAGATAAAAATTGATGCTTCTGATAAAAATACACCTGTAAGTCTGGTTTTAGTTAAGTCGGCTTTACTTAATAATTCCACTCGAACAGTTGAATTTATGGAATACATCAAAGCATTATCTTTGTTATTGATTGAACACCATGAAGAAAAATGGTATAGAGTAAATAAAGACAAGTATGCAATGGTAATTTCTAAAAAAGATTCGTTTCAGTTAAAAGAAACTATTGTGAACTTTTTTGATCGGACTAATAAAAAAGTAAAAAACAACTTACACTATAATAATAGTAATTATATATATATGGGTATTACATCAACAGTTTCAAAATCTGTTAATGCTCCAATATTATTCAGTCAGGCAACAAGTGCTTTAACCTGTGCCATTAAATGCAATGCGAAAAAAGTATTATGCTATAAGGATATTGTCTTTTCTAATTTTAAACCAGGGGTTAAATTAGATAAATATCACTTTTAATCATCCGCTGATAAAATGGATGTAAAAATGAAACGACAAGACATGTACATGATAAGAGTAAAGATGAAGATAGCCTTGATAATTATTTGGTAAAAAATAGACAATCATACTATGTCATGATATCGATGTTTTATTTTGACTCATTTTTTCAATGAACATATATAGAAGCATTACGAAATCATATAATTCCGGATATGAAGTCAGTTTATATTTTAAAATTATGAATGAAATGGTGGATAAATATGATATATCAAAAAGAATGCCCTGTGGATTTCCTCGCAAAATCATATATATCAATGGAACTTGAGCACAAAGGTGTTTCCATTATGGCATTTAGCGGGAATATGCCAAATGAAATGAAATTAGCTTTTCTGTTAAGAGTTAAACACTATAAAACGTACTCAGAAAAACACAAAAGTTGAATTACTATCAATAATATCTTTAGGTAAGATAAATGTACAAGATTAAAAAAATTTCTAAAACTACTGCATTAAATCGACTGAACCTTGCTCTTCAGGAAAAGGGACAGCAGGTTAAAACCTTTAAGGATGGAAGTAATATTGCAAAAAAACTAGGTGTATATTATATAATTAATTTCATCACTAATGAAATGGTTGATTTTTCACATAATCTGACACCATGGATGAAAAATGAATTTATCATCGCCCCCTGGGAAGAGTTGGCCGGGGAGGAAAATATTGAATAAGGATTTTTTAAATAAAAGCATCAGACAGTTTTTTTACACTGTTTAACAATATCAAGATAAAATTATTACTTATATATCAGGAACCAGAAAATGATCAGAACTATGACAGTATATCTCGATGATGAACTCTGGGGATTTATAGAATCCCTGATAAAATCAGATAATTATAGCACTCAGAGTGAAGTAATCCGGGAGTCACTTCGCCTCCTGCGTGAAAAACAGACTGTATCTCACCTTTTGCGTAAAAAAAAGGCAGTATCTGGACTTCTGCGAGAGAAACAGGCATTATCTCGCCTTCTGCGCGAAAAACAGGCAGAGTCTCGCCTCCAGACTCTTCGTGTTTTACTGAGTAGTGACGAGCCCCGTGGATTAAAGAAAAGACGTATTCCTGAAAAAAAGATTAAAGCAGTGATAAGGGCTGCCGGTGAAACAGTTAAACTGACACCTGAAGCCAGCCAGGACCTGGAGAACATTTGGTATTACGGATAAGAAGCCACTAGTCTGGTGAAGAGCAGACTGAGAAATATATTAATCTGCTATAATTTTTTCAGATCAATAATATTAGAGTTCCTTATTCGTAACCGGAACAATACATTCTTGCACTATAGATTTACATCCTGCAGGACTGATCACAACACTAATTCAATTTATATATATTATAACGATAACCCGGATATTGATCGTTACCTTAAAAAATAAAAAGATTGCGCTACGTGAAAACTATCCTGATTACAGGGATGCAACAGTTCAGAATTCACGTAGCGCACCCTATCCTTCTCTGCTACCCTCCCTTTTGGTTCGATCCTGTTCGTCCTGGCATTACCTCAATTCTCCCAAATCACAATACTGGACGGTATTCAGGTTGTCTTATAAACTGAATGTAAGATTTATACTTACAACACTGGAGTCTGGATATGGCCAGAACAATGACCGTCGATCTCGGTGATGAACTTCGTGAATTCATAGAATCTTTAATAAAGTCAGGAGATTACAGGACTCAGAGTGAAGTCATCCGAGAATCTCTTCGTCTCCTTCGGGAAAAGCAGGCCGAGTCGCGCCTTCAGGCACTGCGTGATTTGCTGGCGGAAGGTCTGAGCAGCGGTGAATCCGTGGAATGGGAAAAAGATGCGTTCCTCAAAAAAGTTAAAGCAGGTACGAGGGCTGCCGGTGAAAACTGTTAAAATCACACCCAGTGCCAGCCAATATCTGGAAGATATCTGGTTCTATGGTTATCACTTTTTCGGTGAAGATCAGGCTGATAAATATATTAATCACATCTCTGATATTTTCCGCATTCTGGGTGAAAACAACACAGTAACTCCTCGTCCTGAACTGGGTGAACATATCAATGCCCTGACTTTCGAGCAACATATTATTTATTTTCTGCAAACTGACACCGATATAATTATTATCCGTATACTCAGCCAGCATCAGGATACTGGTTGTCATCTGAACTGGTAATAACAGCCCCGGATCGCGCTGCGCGAAATCTGACAGGGTTACAGGGGTGTACCAGGTCAGATTTCACGTAGCGCAACTTTCTCTTTCCCGTTTCATCACTTTTTTCCCGGATCCCGTTTGTCCTGGCATTACCCCATTTCTCCCAAAAACGGTAAACCAGCCCTCAGCCCGCGTCATAACTGGCTTCAGTGTGGTTATAAGCTATAAAAGGATCCTTTACGTATTTGGTTTTACCCGCAATAATGTGGGATAAGCAAATAAAAGGATCCGCGTGCTGCGATTTATTGTCGTGGCTGGATCTGCTGTTTCAGGCCAGAATAGCTGTATCCATAACCAGTGCGTGCGCTACGTGAAAAATAACCGATGAACAACATCATTCCCCTGCAGAATTCACCAGAACGCGTTTCGTTATTGCCGATCGCCCCGGGCGTTGATTTTGCGACCGCCGTGGCACTGCGTCGCATGGCCACGTCCACCGGGGCCACCCCGGCCTACCTGCTGGCGCCTGAAGTGAGCGCCCTCCTCTTCTATATGCCCGACCAGCGGCATCACATGCTGTTCGCCACCATGTGGAACACCGGCATCCGTATCGGAGAAGCCCGGATGCTGACCCCGGAGTCATTTGATCTCGATGGCCTGCGACCCTTTGTGCGGGTGCTGTCTGAAAAAGTCCGCGCACGACGCGGGCGCCCACCAAAAGATGAAGTCCGTCTGGTCCCGCTGACAGATATAAGCTATGTCAGGCAGATGGAAAGCTGGATGGTCACCACCCGTCCCCGCCGGCGTGAACCACTGTGGGCCGTCACAGATGAAACCATGCGAAACTGGCTGAAGCAGGCAGTGAAACGGGCCGAAGCTGACGGAGTGCACTTTTCAATTCCGGTGACACCGCACACGTTCCGGCACAGCTATATCATGCACATGCTTTATCACCGGCAGCCGAAGAAGGTCATTCAGGCGCTGGCCGGTCACAAGGATCCGCGTTCAATGGAAGTGTATACGCGGGTATTTGCCCTGGATATGGCGGCCACGCTGGCTGTACCGTTCACCGGTGACGGGTATGATGCCGCGCAAGTCCTCCGTACACTTCCCCCTCTTAAGTGACAACGTCACTCACTACAGTTAATATAAGCTGTAGTGAGTGACTCCACCATGAAATAAGCTGTAGTGAGCAGATTATGATTTGTGGGATTCTGGTACGACGAGTTTGCAGCGTTCCGGCAGCAACAGAAATATAACAGCGGGGGTTTGTTGATCAGGAAAAAGGCGTCTCCGGAACGGACAGTACTCATCACGGCTTATATAATTTGTAGTGAGCAGAACACTCGCCAGAAGCAGTAATATAAGCTGTAGTAAGTAAACAATGACGGTTAACTCACTACAGCTTATGTTCAGCGGGATTTGAAGAGCTTTTCCAGGTCATCAAGTGTGATGCCAAGTTTTTCAAGCAGCGCCAGTTTCTCAGTCATCTCCGGACTGACATCACCCGGTGCAGCGGGTAGTTGAGGGTTCTCCGCACTCTCATCATGAGGTGGTTTTAACTTGGGCCGCCGGTAGTGAATACAGAAGAGTTTGGTGCGTCCCCGCTGGATTTCAGTGTAATTCAGATAGCCAATCTCCCGGAGTTGCTCCATGGCACGCCTCACCGTCTGGTTCTGCGAGAATACAGGGGATTTCAGGTTCAGGCGGGCCCGCAGACGTGCC
Organism: Citrobacter farmeri; assembly: GCF_019048065.1. NCBI lineage: Bacteria > Pseudomonadati > Pseudomonadota > Gammaproteobacteria > Enterobacterales > Enterobacteriaceae > Citrobacter > Citrobacter farmeri. The sequence continues at coordinate 29,160 of NZ_CP077292.1, read as the reverse complement.
AGCGATATGGGCGCAGGATCCCGCGGCAGACTCTCTATAAAGGTATAAAGTGCCTGGGCGGACTCACGGCGCTTCAGAGCATTGATGGCCTTGAGCTGCAGCAACACTTTCCGGTCAAACTGATAGAGTTCAAACAGGCGCGGATCGGCCTGTAACTGGACGACATCCTTCTCCGTATCATAGTAGGCCGACTGCACCAGATGCGTGATGTATTCTTTGGTGTGTTTTTCAGTCGTGCGGGAAAACGAGATCACGGTACCCGCGATACGTTTGAGCGAGGGGCTGATACGCTCCCGAAGTTTGCGGGACGACTGGCTTGAAGGGATACCACACAGTTTAGCGAACTCGACGAACGGAAGTTCCACTTTATCCCCGATAACCTTATGTCGGGCAAAGGAATGAACGATCCCGACCCAGGTCTTGAAATCGTTATCCATATCAAGCCGTGGGCCGGTGATCTCGACCTTATCAAAGCCTTCAGCTCTGGCAAGAGAAAGGCGCGTCAGCTCTTCCGTCGCATCTGTACGGGAAAGCGTATTTTTTTTACTGTTTTTTAGTGACTTGAGTGTGGGAACAAAAACACCAAGCCGCATCAGCGCCACAGGCTGTACCGTGTTGCTGCCGTTAGGCGTAAGGTTAACTATTTCGCCGGAGGATTTATCCACCTCTTCAAACAGTTTTTTTATGTCCAGATTGTCCTTGTCCAGAGCGCCTCCAATCGGTGGATAGTTTAAGAATAAAAACAGCCACTGTTATCATGTTATGGCCTGTAAAGCGTCAGGCAACTGGCTTCAGTTTATACACAACCTTGATGAACTTTCAGAGGATATACTCACTGTAGTTTATATCACTGGCTCATTACAGCATATCCTCAGCATAATACAGCTTATTGTATACCAGTTACAGCTTATGATTAACCTGCTACAGCTTATCTGATCATACTCCTGGCTCAGTCCTGACGCGGCCTTCAGAGGTGTCGGGATCTTCTTTTGATCTTCCAGGGATCGCTTTAAGGATCTAATTACTGGATCGAAGAACTGTATATGTGGATAACCTGCTGAACAGAAAGGTAATTCAGACTATTCTACAATGATCGTCTTTTATCCTTGCAGCTGCGCGTAACTGCTCCCGTCAACTTCTGTTCTCTTGCGCTTCCTCGCCGGTTCGCGGGCTAAAGCCCGGTCACCGGACTGCGGCGAGCACTGATGTGTTCAGCCCTCAATGTAAAGTATGTCGTACCTGAATTTCTCGCAGAAGCTATAATATGGCGGTTACGTAGTTATGATCAGGATAGTCTGAGCCTGCTCAGATTAACGTCGTGGGTCTTCTCACTATACCTTTACGTGCTGTACTCGGGTTTAGTAACAACTTGTGGTTGAAACCTGCATACCATAATCCTATTATGCTTGTACGGCATACTTCCGTACATATTATCGGAATATTACTACAGACCTGGATAAATGATATCGCCTTAAGGCCCGGCCCCAACAAAACTGTCCGCCCTTTCAGAAGTAAGAGTGGTCAGGGAGAAAAACCATGTCAGCACTGAAGAAGCAGCGCATAGATCTGAGATTAAATGAAGACGACAAACACATGATCGAAGAGGCTGCAGCAATGACTAACCAGTCAATTTCACAGTTCATGGTCAGTACTGCTTCAGAACGCGCTGCAGAAGTTATTGACCAGCACCGTCGCCTGCTCCTCAATGAGGAGTCCTGGAACCTGGTTATGGAAGCAATCACTAATCCGCCGGCACCGAATGACCGACTGAAACGAGCCGCTAAACGTCTCCAGGAACTGGAGTAACAAATGGACGGTTTAAGGATTGAGATTTTTTCTGAGGAAGTTGAATATGAATTAAGCAACTTCGATTGTGGAGAAGAGTATCTGAATACTTTTCTCACTGCTCATCTGAAGCGCCAGCACAACAGTAAGATTTTACGCGGCTATCTGCTCGTGACGAGAGAGGATAAACCACGTGTTATGGGGTACTACACGTTGTCTGGCAGTTGCTTTGAGAAAACGCTGCTTCCCAGTAAGACACAACAAAGGCGAGTGCTCTACAAAAACGTGCCGAGCGTGACTTTGGGTCGTCTGGCACTTGATAAAAGCATTCATCATCAGGGATATGGAGAAACACTTGTTACCCATGCTATGAAAATCGTGTATCAGGCCTCGCAAGCTGTGGGTATACACGGAATGTTCGTGGAAGCGCTGAACGACAACGCCAAAAAATTCTACCTTCAACTGGGTTTTATACAGTTAAAGGAAGAAAATTGTAATTCGCTTTTCTACCCGACAAAATCGATTGAAGAATTGTTCGAAGTAAGAGATGAATAAAAAATCAGCTTCAGTAAAAGAGCCGATAACCCTCAGTTCCGGATCTTTCAGAAGCGCCCCGGTGCTGTACACCACGAAAACACGAGATGTAGCGGCTCTATCCGCTGCTTTTCTGGAGAAGCGGAACACCATATGTTGTGTTACTTCCTGCCAGCCTGTAAGCGTGAGATGATCACTCATCTGATAACCACCGGCAAAACTAGTTGACGTCTAATACCTCCTCCCGCTCTGTCCGACAGAAGACAGGATAATGTTGCCTCTTTTCACTCAGAATCCCTTGTTCTGTATATGTTCACCGTTACCGCATTAAACGAGACTGGTAATTCTGATAAGATGAGAATAATTATCATGACATATGATTTATCATTAGACCTTTCGGAAATACTTTGTAATTAATCGTAAAGTATAATTTTCTTAAAATTAACATAGTGGTTTGTTTTTTTTTACAAAAAAGAAAGGTATGAAGAGATTAATTACGCTTATTTGTATGGAATTGTCATTTATGTTCTAATTTTGTTTGATTTAAGAGAATTATAGAAAATAATTTTAAAAGCATAGCTAATGTGATTTTTTGAAAAAAAAACGAATAATGTATATTAATCACTCAGCGCAGTTATGTGCAGAGAAAGAGTTATACCATCTGCCAAGTCAAGTAGTGATACATGGCGTTAAATTATTTTCTAGGGGGTTCTACATGCGAAAAGGTCTAAACTTAAATATCAGTATGTATTTTGATGCTCTAACCACTTATTAACAATGGTAACTTCACGTTAAATGTTTTTATATTTACCGAGGGCGACGCCATCAGGGGTGAGATATTTATTATTGTATTTCAAAGGGAGGGGGCATGGCAATTATATTGCCAGTCCTTGTAAAGCTCCCCGCTGGACTGTAGTTTTGTTTGTGTCAGACACTTCTTATGATAGTAATATGATGTAAAAGTGAGCATGGCACAAAGTATAGAAGTACCCTGTTCTGGGAAATCCTGAAATTATATTGCATCTCTTTGGTAAAGCACATTATTTTTTATTAAACATGAAAGTATGATATGGGAAATTAATGAAAAATCAAATTCAAGATAGAGATAAATTATCTGTCGGTACATCATTGAGTCCGGTTGCAATTTCCGTTCTGGCAGCTTTATTCAGTGGTGTAGCCTTTGCAATACCAATTGATAACAACCAGGAAATGATAGTTGAGACGCAATGGACCGATACTTCATCAACCAGTGTAGGATATATAACTGATGGCCGGTTAATAATAACTAGTGGCGGTGAATTTTCAACTGGTCTTTTAAGTGTCGGGCGAGGTGGCTCTACCGGGGTTGTAGATGTGATAAATGGTGGTACTCTTCTTGTCAATACAACAGCATCCTACTCTAATCCTTTTGATATAGGTGGTTCTGGAAATGGCGCAACGGGAGCAACGACAAAGAGTGGTACCGGTTTCCTGAATATTTCCGGAGAGGGTAGCACAGTCATTTTCTCGCAGTCTGGAAGTTATAATACCGCCTCGCTGCAGATTGGAGCATACAGTGGACAGGGGTATGTATCTATAACGAATGGCGGGAAATTATTAAGCACCAGTGAAAAAGAAGGCATCTGGCTCGGCGCTCGCAATGATACATCCAACAACGAGCCGGCAAGAGGAACTGTACTTGTTGATGGCACAGGAAGTGAATTACGTTCCGGACACCGCATCATAGTGGGTACATATGGGGAAGGTTTTCTGACGACATCTGGTGGTGGTTTAACCCGTGCAGAGAACGATATTACCGTGGGAAACCAGAGTTCAACACTCCCTTTTGACAGCATTTTAAAAGTCACGGGGGAGGGCTCTGTTGTGTCCGCAGGTCAGTTCATCACTGCAGGTCTGGCGGGTAAAGGAACTTTAGTTGCGTCTGATTCCGGTGCTTTACAGGCGCAAAGAATAATTGTTGCCAGCAATACCGGCGCCGTCGGCGAACTGGCCGTCGGTGCACGGGACGGTGACACTGCAGTCACTGCCGGTGCAATTGACGCACCTGAGATTAAATTCGGAGCCGGTACTGGTGTGCTCACGCTGAATCACACCAGTACTGACTTTACGCTGGATGCCGATATCAGCGGTTCAGGTACGGTGAACGCCCGGAACGGCATATCTGCACTGACCGGTGATAACTCGGGCTTGCAAGGCAACATTAGCATTGATACCCCTGCCACTCTGGTGATTTCTGCACAGAACAATATCGGCACAAACGATGTCACCCTGTCCGGCGGCACGCTGGCGATTGATACCGCACAGGACTGGCGGTTTATCAATCGCCTGAATGGCCATGGTACACTATCAGTCGACACCGCCGGTAACCGGTTTGATTTTGCCTCCTCTTCGCTGACGGATTACTTCAGTGGCGTGCTGGCCCTGAAGGACACCCTGTTTTATCTGGCTGGTACTAATACGAATGCCCTGAAAAACACGCTGCTTAAACTCGGCAGCGGCAGTGAGGTGACTGTTGAATACGGACAACAGACCATTGGCGGGCTCGCTTTTGACGGCGGTAAGATACATATGGGCAGTATGACTCCGGGTCAGACCACCACCTGGAGCAAGGTTCACACAACCGAAGAACTGGATCTTTCCGGCAGCGGTACCGTTCAGACTAACTTCGCCTATACCGCTATAGACTACTCGCCGGTACCTGAGGGCACCATTCCCCTGCTGTCACAGGATGACGGCAACATCCTTGTACAACTGATTTCCAGCGAAGGTAGCGTCACCGGTAGTGGTGGCAACCTGAAGCTGAACGATGGTAACGGTAATGAAATCAGCAACGGAGGTGTTATAACCCGTATCAGTCAGAACGGTAACATCGTGGCGCAGGGCACCTGGGATTACCGACTGACCGGAGGGAACAACAATGACGGGCTTTATATAAACTATGGCCTGACGCAGGTGGAGCTTCTGAATCAGGACGGTGAGGCACTGGTGCTGAACAGCGAGAGCCGTACCGGCAATGCTGCAGATCTGAGCGCCCGGCTGACTGGTGCCGGGGACCTGGCCATCGACACCGGCGCAATGAACACATTGTCATTGTCTAATCTGGAGAATGATTACACAGGTATCACTGATATCCGCAGCGGAACACTGCTGATGCGGAACGATAATGTACTGGGAAATACGGCCCTGCTGCAGATGGCGCAGGGTACCGGTCTTGAGATGAACGGACACAGCCAGACGGTGGAGCGGGTGGACATCGCGGAAGACGCGCGGATCGATCTTGACGACGGCAGTCTGGATATCAGTCAGGGTGGACAGATCAACGGAGACCTGACGGGAAGCGGCGCGCTTGCCCTGAACGCTGGAACACTGGAGGTGGACGGGGCCAACGATTCGCTGAGCGCAGCCGTCACCGTCGCAGAGGGCGCCACGGTAAACCTGAATGCGGTTCAGGGGCTGGGGACCGGCTCACTGGATCTGGCAGGGCTGGTCAACGTAGCGGATGCGGAGGGCGTGATGGTTAACAGCCTGAGTAATACCGGCACGCTGGCGCTGCATGCCAGTCTGGTAAAACTTGCCGGTAATAACAGCGATTTCAGCGGGATTTTCATGGTCGATGCCGAGAGTAACCTGATGGCATCCACTGCGGGGCATCTGGGGGATGCCGCCGTCGAAAACGAAGGGCTGCTGACTCTCACCACCGGTGAGGACTGGCAACTTGGTAACCGCATTACGGGTACCGGTGATCTCCTCAAAGAGGGCACCGGTACGGTGGCACTGGGTGTAAACAGCACACTGTACAGCGGAACCACCGACATCCGCCAGGGCGGCCTGACGTTTGGCGCCGGAGATAATTCCGCCACGCTGGCGTCCTCACAGGTCAACGTCTATGCAGAGGGCGCCCTGGCGGGTAACGGTACTGTCTTGGGTAGTGTCGGTAACCAGGGGATCCTGCAGGTGGGGGCATCCCCGCTGGAAGCCGCCACGCAACGGACGCTGATGAGTACCTTTGCCGCAGCAGAAACAGACAGGCTGACGATTAACGGCAGCCTGACGAACAGCGGGCTGGTCCGTCTTGCCCGGGTTTCCGGTACTGCTCAGGCAGGGAATCAACTGGTGGTGAACGGTGATTATGTGGGCAATGAGGGACATCTGCTCTTTAATACAGTGCTGAATGACGATGCTTCCGCCACGGATCATATGACCGTGGCAGGGAATACCACGGGCACCACCCGTGTCAGCGTAAACAATGCAGGGGGAACCGGTGCACAGACCCTGGAAGGGATTGAGTTGATCAATGTGGGAGGGCGCTCAGATGGTGATTTCATTCAGGACGGACGTATCGTCGCCGGAGCGTACGATTATTCTCTGGTGCGTGGTGAGGGCGCAGCGCAGCGCAACTGGTACCTGACCAGCATGACAGAAACCGTGGAACCGGAAGAATCCTGGACACCAGGCGGTAAAGCACAACTGCGCCCGGAAGCGGGTAGTTATCTTGCTAACAGTCAGGCTGCAAACACGTTGTTTATGACCCGTCTGCATGATCGCCTCGGTGAGACGCAGTATACTGACGTGCTGACCGGAGAGAAAAAAGTCACCAGTATGTGGATGCGTAATGCCGGAGGGCACACCCGTTTTAAAGACGGCAGTGGTCAGATCGGTACGCAAAGCAACCGCTATGTGCTGCAACTGGGTGGCAATCTGGCCCAATGGAGCACAGACGGTCTGGATCGCTGGCACATTGGCTTGATGGGGGGTTATGCCAACAGCAGGAGTCGCAGCGAGTCGGGGCTGACAGGTTATACCTCGCGCGGACAGGTCGATGGCTACAGCGCCGGACTGTATGGAACCTGGTATGCAAATGAGGCAGATAAAACAGGCATCTATGTTGACAGCTGGGTGCTGTATAACTGGTTTGACAACACGGTGTCAGGTCAGGGCCAGGCCACGGAGAACTATAAATCCCGCGGCGTGACCGCATCGGTGGAAGCCGGTTACAGCCTGAAGCTGGGTGAAAGCGGCCGTAACAGCTACTGGCTGCAGCCGCAGGCGCAGGCGGTGTGGATGAATGTGCAGGCTGACGACCATCGCGAGAAGAACGGCACCCGGGTGGCGGATAACAGCAGCGGAAACCTGCAGACCCGACTGGGAATGAAGGCGTACATCAGCGGCCACAATGCCCTGGATGATAATAAAGGCCGGACTTTCCAGCCGTTCGTGGAGGCAAACTGGCTGCACAACACCAGCGATACACGGGTGAGGATGGATAATACCAGCAACAGCCTGAGCGGGACGAAAAACGCCGGAGAAGTGAAACTGGGCGTGGAAGGTCAGATAACACCGCATCTTACCGTGTGGGGCAATGTGACACAGCAGGCGGGTGACAAGGGGTACAGTGATACATCAGCCATGCTGGGCATCAAAGCATCATTCTGATGCACCGGACAACAAGACCGGGGAACATTCCCTGATGCCTATCGTTTAAGAAGACTTGAACGATCCTTTCAGTAAGAGACAATTCGGGTTCAGCCCCTCTGAACCCGGATTTTTCTCCACTTATACACCATTTCCTGTGGAGGTGGTCAGCAACCGGCTGGATCGTAACGTTGCGGTGAACTCGCATTGACTACAGAGGCCACTCGTGCAACGCCAGTTCCCTGCTGACGGTGATTTCGAGTCAACAAGAGTAGGCAGGTAAGCGTCGTCTGAGTACCGTCTGGTCCCGAATTCAGGATCCTGTAACTTAAGCACCCACTTATTTTGCAGGTGGACACCTCATGCGCGCCAAAGAACGACTTCCCCGGAAACACTATTCCCCTGAATTTAAAATGGAACTGGTCAGGCTGGCCCTTGAACAGGAAGGCAGCATTGCCGCACTGGCCCGGAAACATGACGTCAATGACAACCTGCTCTTTAAATGGATAAGGCTCTGGCAGCGTGAAGGGCGGGTCTGCCGGCCCCGAAAAAATGCATCGTCGCTTCCTGCCCTGATACCTGTGCAGCTTCGGGCAGAGCCTTCCTCCTCAACGTTCGAACCACCATCCTGTTCGCCTCAGACTGCCTGCCATATAACATGTCGTGGCGGGGAAATAACGCTGATCTCTCCCTCAGTTGAGCTCATGAGTACTGTCCTGCGCGAGTTGATGCGGGGGCCTTTATGATAAATCTTCCCGCCGGCACAAAAATATGGCTGGTTGCCGGGATCACCGACATGCGCAATGGCTTCAATGGTCTCGCCGCAAAAGTGCAGACGGCGCTGAAAGATGATCCGATGTCCGGCCACGTCTTCATCTTCCGGGGACGTGGCGGCAGTCAGGTCAAACTGCTGTGGTCCACCGGTGACGGGCTGTGCCTGCTGACAAAGCGACTGGAGCGTGGTCGTTTCGCCTGGCCATCAGCCCGCAATGGCAAAGTGTTCCTGACGCCGGCGCAACTGGCGATGCTGATGGAAGGTATCGACTGGCGACAACCAAAGCGGTTACTGACGTCCCTGACCATGTTGTAGCTCTCTTTATCCTGGTTGTCGCAGAATAAGTCTGGTAAAATACGGGCTTATGAACGACACCTCTTCTGACGACATCCTTCTGCTGAAACAGCGCCTGGCCGAACAGGAAGCGCTGAACCATACCTGAATGTGACAGGCTGACGCGCCCGCCGGGCTTGTCCAACCCCTCGCCTGCCCAGAAGCAAGTTCTGAACAGACTCACGGTTTTCGTTACTGGTCAACAAATCCTGGAGATCTTCAATTACTGGAAGGTATTAGAGTGGGCTTAGGGTAGTCCTAATTCCTCTTAGTAAAAACTCCGTAGATAGTCATGATCAAACCCAGAAGTCCAAAAATCATTGGCAATGTAAAGGACATTCCATCAAGTTGATTATCCACTTCAAAATTTGAGGCTAAATTAATAAAAACGATTAAAGCGGAGGTAATGATGAAAGCAATGCCTATCCTTATAAAATCATTTTTTCTCATTAACAAATCTTTCCTGTAATTGTCGCTTTATAGCTATTACGTTTTTTTAGAGTCTGGCGTACTTGCTGATTTTTCAGTTCGGGTGAACATAATGCCAATCATCATTAAACCAGCAACATACATTGAACCAATAATAATGAACGATACTAATGGTTCATTTGCACAAAAACTGAAAATATCCTGAATTTGTCCTGAGAAATCAAACATGACAACCTCATTAGGGCATCAGACTGAGTACGCTAAGTATACTAGAGCAGATCCCGCACAGCCAGCAGAAATGGACGGAATTACCCGTCTATCCCGGAAGGATATTTAGCTACGCGAATCCAGTAGGCTGGTTCCACAACCCAAATTCCGCAATCATAAGCGATAGCCTTACGGTGACAGTTAATCAGCCAGAACGTCCATGCAACAAAGCGACTATTCCCACGATAGATGGTTTTATTCCCTTCTGGCATGACAGCATAACGAGGTTTCTTGTTCATAGTTCTATCCCTTATGTTGTGCTCAAAACAACCTGGACGTCCAGGTTGCGCATGAATGAAACGGAAGACATAAGAACTGACTATGATTTGGTAAATTTTAAACAAAATGAGATAGCAATAACAACAAAAAAAGTAAAAACTAATACCCAGTTTGATGGTGTTGCGTATAAACCATTCATTATTTTATAACATGTAAACAGCACGGAAAATACAACTAACAGTGCAAATACTGTTTTAAGTAACCAAGATAAATTATCACTACGGCTTTTCTTAGTCTGCATTTTTTCTCTATCATCAGCGAATTTAATCATTTGCTGAATTTGTTTTTCGTGATCCATGTTCATTGTAGTTTCCTGGAAAATTTTTTCTGATATGTTGAATACAAATGCAATACACTTGTATTCTTTTATAAAAGCCGCTTACGGGCCGTTTCATAGGCTTTTTCGTCTTCCCGTTTACCTACAGCGACCACCCATATAACAATCTCGTCATCGATAACCTTGTAAATCAAACGAAAACCAGATGCTCTCAGCTTTATTTTAAAGCAACCAGCCAGATCACCATGCAGTCGGGCTGATTCCACATAAGGGTTTTGCTGAAGCTTTTTTAGCTTCTTTTTGAATTGCTCGCGGATCGTCTTTTCGAGCTTATTCCATTCTTTAAACGCCCTTTCGTCAAATTCAACATTAAAGGTCATCAACGTTAACCCTGATCCGTCTGGCCGGATTTTTCAGTCTTTCCCGAACGACTGCCAGAATATCAGCGTCTTCATCATCATCGCTTACCATCACTGAGACTTCAGCAAAGGGGAGTTTTTCGTTCTCAGCGACATACCGCAGGAACAGACGAAGTGCGTCTGAAGGTGACAGATTCAGTTTTTCAAAAGCCTGATAGGCCTCTTTTTTCAGCTCGTCATCAACGCGGATCTGAATTGTGCTCATTGCTAGTACCCCGATTATATCGTGTACAGTTATTATACATGCACTACAAACGTAATTACAAGTGTAGTGCGATTTTTGACTAGCCAGCACGCAATGGTCACCACCCTTTTTTTGGCGGCAGAATAATAAGTGAATGACTTATGTAATACATAAGTATTCTATCTTCGTGTCAGAAGATGGTTGTAATCACGGTGATCCAGTGAAAATGTGACACCCAGCTGTGGCGCCACGTCCAGCGCAAAAACCTTCAGATACACCTCCGTGCTTTCATAGCGTTCATGCCCCATATAGGCCTGGACGACTTTCGGCGGTACGTGGTTGAAAAACAGATGCATGGCAAAACTGTGCCGCAGCGTCTTTGGATTGATGGCCGGGAGCGCAAATTCAATTCCCTCCTCCCGGGCTCTGTCGATCGCCTGTTGCATCCACAGCCAGGCTGTTTTCCTGCTGACTGCAAACAAGGGGCGTCGTCGGCCGGTTCTGAACGTGGCCAGATAGCGGCGAAGCTGATCGACATATGCGGCATCGAGCAGCGGCACTATGCGGGCTATCTTTTCATCCGCTGACGGTCGTCCCCTTCCCCGCTGGCGTTGTTTCAGTGTGCGTAACCGGATGCAGGGGCGTGGACCATCAAGTTGCAAATCCTCCGGTGTGATGGTCAGAGCATTCAGTAATGCGGGCTCCGGTGTTCCACAGTGTGGCAAACAGCATACGCTGGCGCTCATCCGGCAGATAATGCAGCAACTTCGGGCGCCAGCAGATATTTAGGGAGATATGGCTGCAGCAGCGCCATACCACGCAGCGCGATGACTGTTTCATAGTTCGTCGCAGGGACAGGGCTGTCGCCCGCTATCATCAGCATTCTTCCCTCCCCCTTCTCGTTTATGTATTGCATTAGAATTACTTATGTAATTCTAATGCAATACATAAACACCCTCTCAGGTCAGTTAAATCGCACCCATGTTTTTCGCCTCAGCCATAAACGTCTCATAATGGCTTTCAGGGACGACGACCGGGATTGTTCTGCGGTTGTACAGTTGCATCAGCAACAACGTGCGATGGCGACCATCCGATACGCCAGAGTCCCTGACTGAAACCTGCGGGTATTTGACAGTACCTTTCGCGATGTAGGTTTTGATCCTGTGCCACCGGCGCGGGTCGATGCAGAATGCACCGTCACCGAGAACGCTGAGAAAGGCTAGTCCGTCGACCTCAACTATCCTCACTGGCTGATGACGAAGCGACCGGGGCAGATAAAACTGCAGGTCCTCAAAAGCCGGAAACGTGAGGCCCGACTCATCCCGGGGGATCGCCTCAAAGGACGTAAAGGGATACTTCGTCATACAGGTCTGCATAAAGGTGTCCAGGTCTGTCTCGATCCTGGAGAACCATTCCGGTTTGGGTAAAAACGCTTTATCCCGCTCCCGCATCTCTCTGATTTTGTCGCCGAACAGGTTTTCCTAGCTGATGTTAACCTTCATTCTGCACTCCGGTTGCTGAATAAAAACAAAAACAAAAACAAAACCACGGCCCGGCAGGAACAGCAACATCGGTATCCCGGGGGGGGTCACGTATCAGTCGCAATGTAATTCATTTGTATTACACAGGTTCGCTGTGCAAATTCTGTCGGGTAATACCCCTGCCAGTTATAAATTATTCGCGTAGCGTAATCACGACTTTCATACTTATTCTGACACCTCCGCAGCCCTTATGCCACGGGAATAATTCGCCGGGGTTGTTTCTTCGAGGTAACAAAAATCGAAATATACGTGTTCTGATACCTGGCTATTTTTGGTCTGGAGCAGGGAGTGTCGGAGAAAAAACGCCCTGCTCTGCCGTGAAGCCGGGCAGGTCGCGGCCCGGAAGCGAAAAGTTGCCAGAGGCATGGCGGTGAAACACTCTGCCTGTTTGGTTACATCAGGCATGCGGAATGACAGAAATGCGTTAATTTGAAATACAAAGGGAATACATATGTAATTTAAATGTATTCCATCAGTGATGGAGGCTGGATGTAGCCAGGACAGGGCGGGCAGCTTTCGGCAGAAGTGTAGTTCTTATGTAATACATAAGAACTACACTGTGGGTTTCAGCGGGGACTGAAGCCGGCGTCAGCGAGTGATTTCTGCAGTGCCTGGATGGCATCTTTCATCACCCAGGTTTCATCATCGTCGATGGCACAGGCCCGCATTTCTGACCAGGTTAAGCGCTTAACAAATTGTGCCAGCGCCATTGCCTGGCTGTCGGTTAACTCAGTGGTCACGGTAACGGCGGTCATTGTGCGGCACTCCTTTTTGTAATTCAGAGGTAATACTTATGTAATTCTCGCGTATTACAGATGTTCCTTAATCATTTCCAGCATTTTTTCCGGTCCTGCTTCCCGGGCCAGATACAGCGCTGCACGCAGCACGGTTGAGTCGGTGATGGTTTTAGTGGTGAGATCCTGAATTTCATCAACCAGTTCGCTGCACATCACTTTTTCCGCCGGTGTCATACGGATGGTTTTGGGGTTTTCGCTGGTCGTTCTGTTACGGTTGACCTTGACGTTAGAAAGGCGGGTTTTCGCCTCTCCCTGTGCGGTTTCAGGTTTGACCATTGCGGGACGTGCGAGAGGGCCTTTAGCCATTTATGCAGCCTCGTTTGATAAGAGAGTTTCAAGTTCACGCATCAGCGCACGGTAATCGTTCAGGGCGAGGGACCCTTTGTTGTAATACCAGAGCGGGACGCAGGCAACCTGCGCCTGGGAGATGTTCTCATCAGCCCGGATACGGGTTTCCAGGTAGTTATCACGGGTTCGCTCGTTGCTGGCCAACTGGTCATGAAGATAGGTGTTCATCTTCTTCTTGGCACCATTGTACTCATTGCGGAATACACTGAACCGGGTAAAGCGGGTTTCACGGATCTCATCGAGATAGTCCAGTACGACATCCAGCCCGGTCAGCGCAAAGCTGCCGCCATCGACGGGTATGAGCACATGGTCTGCGGTATACGCCGCGTTCGTGGTGGACAGGTTCAGACCCGGAGAGCAGTCGATGAGGATATAGTCGAATTTATCCATCACCGGCTGCAGATGGCGGGACAGTATTTTTTCCCGATGGTGCCGGGTCAGGCAGTTTTCCATGACGCGTTCAAACGACGGATCTGATGGAATGATGTAAAGGTTATCGATCACCTCTTCACCACTGACGGCCGGGATAATTGCATCAAAAATACTGAAGCGCGGGTTGTTATATAAATCGCAGATGGTGTGGCCATACTGCGCGTAGTATTTTTTCCCGTTAGCCATCACCTCTGTCGAGTTGGCCTGCTGGTCTCCGTCGATAAGCAATACCCGACGCCCGGCATGTGCGAGACTCATGGCGAGGTTGGTGATCGTGGAGGTTTTACCTGCGCCACCCTTGTTATTCATGATGGCAATGATGCGGGCCACTGTGTTAACCAGCGGTGTCAGCTGAGATTGCACTGGAATTTCAGACATGAGAACTCCTCTCTCAATGAAATACAGGTGTATTACGTTTTAGCGACATCTGAGTATCGCTGTGTGCAATTACTATAGCATTACAAATGTAATACACAAGTATTTTCATTGAATTACCTAAGTATTCCATTTCGTGTGCCAGATCCTCGCTGGCTGAGGGCTGCACGGGGTATATCATCCGCGCTGTGTTCAGTGCCGGGAAATATCGCTGACGTTCTCTTCAGGCTGTGAGGTGCGACCTGGTGCATTGAACGTGATGGTGATGATCTTTCTGGCCAGCCCCTCATCTGAAAGAGCATCATCCACACTGACATCACGAATCAGTGGACTTTCCTCTTCTATATGTTGGGCAATATCCCGCAGCCACTCTGCCAGCATTTCTCTGTCCATCTTTTTTTTCGCTCCGGTTGTTTACAGTCAGCATCAACATACCATACCAAGAAAAGTGAAGTCTGCGTGGTGTGGTTAAAAGATAACCGTTTTGTCAGGCGCGCTGTCATCCGTGCTGGTAGCGACCTGCGCGGAATACCCTCATTTTATACACAGGATTGCCCACCGAAATTGTGGACAGCAACGATGAAAATACGATGTCGCTGCGCTCCTCATTCATACCGCTCTGCTGTGAACGCCGTGCCGCTACTGTAGCCGGGCCGCTGCGAATACAAGGGTTCGCTCTGCCGGTGTCCTCACCCGGTCGCAGTTAATTTCAAAGGCATTACCCGCTGTCTTCCCGTCGTTTTCCGTCTCAATTTTCGCCGTCAAACCGTCCAGCCAGCGTCTGCTTTTTCACTGCGCTGCGGCTTGCGGCACCGCCCCTGCATTCTCCACTTTTCGCCCGGCTGTCGTATCGGCACGGCGTAACTGGCGCCGCATTTGAGAAAGGAGAACTACCATGTCCCGATTTATCCAGGGTAATTGCGTCCATATCATGTCCGGCTTTCCGGATAATGCTGTCGATTTCATTCTGACTGACCCGCCATATCTCGTTGGTTTTCGTGACCGTCAGGGGCGTACCATCGCCGGCGATAAAACCGATGAATGGCTGCAACCTGCCTGCCATGAGATGTATCGCGTGCTGAAAAAAGACGCGCTGATGGTGAGCTTCTACGGCTGGAACCGCGTCGATCGTTTTATGGCTGCGTGGAAACAGGCCGGCTTCAGCGTTGTTGGTCATCTGGTTTTCCCTAAAACCTACACATCGAAGGCCGCATATGTGGGCTATCGCCACGAATGCGCCTACATCCTTGCAAAAGGCCGTCCGCCCCTGCCGCAAAACCCGTTGAATGACGTGATTGCGTGGAAATATTCAGGCAACCGGCATCACCCGACAGAAAAACCCGTAACCAGCCTGCAACCGCTGATTGAGTCCTTCACACATCCCGGTGCGATTGTGCTAGACCCCTTTGCCGGCAGTGGCTCTACCTGCGTGGCCGCCCTCCAGGCTGACCGTCGTTACATCGGTATTGAACTGCTGGAGCAGTATCACCGGGCCGGGCAGCAACGTCTGGCCGCCGTTCGGCGTGCCATGCAGTACCCGGCCGCTAACGACGAGTTCCCGGAGGCCGCGTAATGAACTATGCAGGACACGAAAAACTCCGCACAGAAGTGGCGGAAGTCGCCAACAGCATGTGTGACCTGCGGGCGACGCTGAACGGGATGGAGCATCGCTATCGCTTTGATTCTGATGTGCTGGCCGAACGCCTGACCCGTCAGACCCTTTTTCGCATCAATGCCCTGTTTATGGCGGCTTACAACGAAATTCTTGAGCTGGATGCCTGCTTTAAGGACTAAGGAGAAAACATGTACGGAACCTGTGAAACCCTCTGCCGGTTGTTGCGTGAGCAGTATCCCGCAGAAACCCCGCTGAACCTGATTATCTGGTCCCCGGCGGATATCGAAGCGCTGGCCGACGGAATGGAATATGCCGTTTCGGAACAGGAGACAAGGGCGGTACTGGTGCGTCTGGACGCCATACCGGAGGAACAACGGCTTGAGTCGGGCGTGTCTGCCAGTGCGGTGATGGATTTGATTGAACAGGTGAAAGAGGCCGCGCCGGGAGTGATGGTGTCGGCAGACCTGCTTGAAACCCTGCTGGTGACCGCAGAACAGGCGCTGTGGCGCCGGGAATGGGCCGCGAGTGATGAGGGGCGTCCGGTGCCGGAAAGCGTCACTCGCCGTCTGGCTGATACGGCGAAAGTTCGCGCGTTACTGAAAAAATGAAATCAACACGCCGCCCGGGCGGCGTGTACTGACCCCGTTCAGAGGAACCCATTATGCAGGAAACTACCACGTTAAACGCCCTTGTGATGCGCCGTGCGCGCGATTTGATTGCTGATTATGGATGGCCTGACCATACCGATGTTGATCAGCGTGACCCGGTCAATAAACCGGGCTGGATAAGCATTTATGTCCGTCTGGATGCGGCAAATATTGTTCATCTGCTGCCTTTGCTTTGTACCGGTGACGTACCCGCAGAGCTGCAAAGTGCCATGACAAAAATAGCCGGGACGCCAGCGCAGATTATTTTATCCGGCAGCCGCTATGCCGACGCGCCGCAGCTTCCGGAGGACGGAACACAGATAGCGTTCCCCTGGGCCGGGGAATGGCTGACGGAGCCGGAGATTCAGGCTGTAACGGATTGCCTGTCCCGCGCCGTGCGGGATGTCTCCCGGCATGTATGGGAGGATGCGCGCCGGATAAAGGCGGCGCTGACCACGCGCGGGGAAACGCTGTTTTATCGCCAGACCCGAAATTTCCGTCTGGTTGTGAAGGAAAATGATATGCCTTGCTGGCTGGACGATGATGACAATTTGCCGGTGGTGCTCGATGCCATCCTGAACAAAGGGGCACGCTACAGCAGCGTTGAGTTCTTCGTTATCAGCGACAAAGTTGATCAAATCCTGGCATGTGGCCAGATGTGCGATGTGCTGCGTATTCCGGGCGAGCCTCCGCGCCGGTGGATGGATTTAACCCTGTTACACGAGGTCATGGCAGAAGCGCGTGCAGAAATCAGTCTTGTCCGCAATGCCCTGTCAGCAATCCGGCCAGTGTAGCGAACAGCAGGGGGCGGCGGCCCCCTG
Source organism: Citrobacter farmeri (assembly GCF_019048065.1). NCBI lineage: Bacteria > Pseudomonadati > Pseudomonadota > Gammaproteobacteria > Enterobacterales > Enterobacteriaceae > Citrobacter > Citrobacter farmeri. The sequence continues at coordinate 11,890 of NZ_CP077292.1, read as the reverse complement.
AATCAACCTTGAAGTATAAGGATGTCGCCAGCTCCGCTCTTATGGCTCTCCCTCCACGCTGTTCCGGTTTCGCGGTGAGTAACGTCCCGTGCGGCCTGCGGCAAACGCCGTGCCTCTACTGTAGCCGGGCCGCGGCTGATGCAAGGGAAGCGTAAACGCCGTCACCTTCACCCGGTCGCAGTTTATTTAAAAGGCATTATCCGCCGTCTTCCCGTCGTTTTCCGGCTCATTTTTCGCCGTCAAACCGTCCAGTCTGCTCCTGCTTTTTTACTGCGCTGCGGCTTCGGTGACGCCCTTGCATCCTCCGCTTTTCGCCCGGCTGTCGTGTCGGCACGGCGTAAGCCGGAACTCAGACGACATCGACTATGGAGGATTTTTTATGAGCACTACGACCACCACACCGGCTGTTTACGTGGGTACGTATCACAAATACAACTGCGGCAGCATTTTCGGCAAATGGTTTGATCTGACGGAGTTTGACGGCAGGGAAGATTTTTACGAGGCCTGTCAGGCGCTCCATGCCGATGAATGGGATGCCGAGTTTATGTTTCAGGACTGGGAAGGTATCCCGTCGCAGTTCGTCTCCGAATGCTCCATTGACTGGGATTTTATCGCCGCTTACAAACGCGCCGAAGAAGAGGGCAGGGAAGCCGCTTTTATCGCCTGGGCGGAGTATACCGGCGAGTGTGACTATGACGCGTTTGATGATGCGTACCGCGGGGAGGCGGAAAGCGAGGAAGACTATGCGCAGGATATGGTGGAGGACAACGGCCTGTTAAATGAGGTGCCGGAGCCGTTGCGCAGCTATTTCGATTTTGAAGCTTATGCCCGTGACCTGTTCAGCAGCGGCTATGTGTTCCATGACGGCTATGTCTTCAGCAACTGATTAATGTCCGGCGGGGAAACCCGCCGGTCAGGGAGAAAACAGATGAAACTTGCACCGGAAACCCGCGAGATCCTGCAACAGTACAAAGCGCTAATCAATGCCCGCCGCCGTGAGAATGGACAGTCGGCGCTCCGGACAGAACAGGTGATCGACGAAATATGTTACGACATGACCTGTCAGAGCGCTGTTTACCTTTGCGGCCAGTTTATACGACAGGACGGATACGGCCAGTAAGCATGATGGCAGGCGTCCGGGCCGGAGGGCGCCTGTCAGCCCGCGCGAAAACCCGGGCAGGCTGCGCCTGCCGGAGAGAAACTTCGCCGCGCCTCCGGCGCCGCGCACTCTCTTCTCCGTTGTCAGTCGCTGTTGCCCGGGAATGCGCGTATTATCCGGGATATCTTTCTGTAAAGCAGACCGGTGATGCATATGTCGAAGTGGAATATCGCTTCTTTCTCAAAAGACGAGCAGGACAAAGTATCGGTCGATAAAGCGGCCGCTGCTGTTGCCTGGCAGGAAAGGATGAACAAGCCTGTGGTGCCTGAGCTTGTTGAACGGGAACAGCCTGAACATCTTCGCCAGTATTTCCGTGAACGGCTTGACGTTCATCGGCAGAACAGTCAGCAGCTGCCGCGCGCAAATGCGCCCGAATATAATAAACCCGGAGATGAGCAGCAGAAGTGATTCTTAAAGTCAGTGTGTCCAGGGAGGAAATTTTATGCGTATGTCTCTGATGTTTGCAGCCGTTACCCTTTTAACCGGTATTAACCTGTTGTTTATTCCGTTTCAGCCTGTACCGGCGCTGTGGGGGGGAGTCCTGGCCGTTGCTTTTATCCTGATGAATGTCCTGGCGGATAAACTGCGTCTCTGGAGTGGCGTTGCATGGATTATCGTTGCCGGCATCATCATAACGTTGATGCTGAAGGGGAAGGAGCCGGGTGAGGAATTAAGAATGCTGATCACCGTTTTTGCTTTCCTGGCTTCAGCCTGGTACAGCGTTGTGCAGTACAGAAAAGAAAAGCATTTTCGCTCCTGATGCTCCCGGCAGGCATCACGCCAAATAATCGTCATCCATCTCTTAAGCCGCGTCTAATCCATTCTTATCCTCCCGTTTTCTGTTTTCTGCCTGTTCCCGTTTTCACTATGGGCGACTTCCCTGACGGGAACCGGGGCTGTCATGCTTCGCACCGAGCCAGCTGCGCTGTCTCTGCCCGGCCCCTTCGGGGCAGCGGGTTTCCATCCCTGGCTGTCGCAACGTCAACGGCAGGCTTGCTGCGACCGTTCCGGTCACGCCGCCCCTGGCGCGCCGTAGCCTGCGCTTTTTGCACCCCGGCAAACTGACGCCGGGCTGTAAGGCGCAACGCCGTTTCGCGCCCGCGCTTTCCGTCGTTGCGGCGGGTTCCTGCTCATTCCTTGTCTGGTTTTTTCACCCTTTTGAGTCCTTTCGCCGGGGCTGAGACAACCACAACCCGCCTGGCTGTCCAGGGACGGCGAAGCCTTTCGCAATAAATTTTTTCCGGCCATTCCGCAGGCTTCATTAGACCGTAAAAAATTGACCGCTCACCCCGGACATCTGCACCGGGCCGTGGCCGTTGACGCCCTTGCGGCGAACGGCTCTCAAACGGGTGAAGGTAACAACCAGCGGGCGCGTTCAGCAGGTCCCCGCAAAACGTCAAAACCGCGGCCCCGGCAACTCAACGGGTGATGGTTTTTAAAAGCAAAACAAACGGAAGGAGATTCAACATGACAGTACGCGGCATCAACAAAGTCATCATCGTGGGTAATCTGGGCCAGGACCCGGAAGTCCGTTATATGCCCAATGGAGGCGCGGTCGCTAATCTCAGCCTCGCCACCTCGGAGTCCTGGCGCGATAAACAGACCGGAGAGATGCGCGAAAACACCGAGTGGCATCGCGTGGTGCTGTTTGGCAAGCTCGCGGAAGTGGCTAGTGAGTATCTGCGCAAGGGCGCTCAGGTGTACGTCGAAGGGCAGTTACGTACCCGCAGCTGGCAGGACGACAGCGGCGTAACGCGCTATGTCACTGAAATCGTCGTCGGACAGAACGGCACTATGCAGATGCTGGGCGGTCGTCGTGACGGCGGTCAGCCACAGAACACTGCTCCGCAGCAACCCGCACAATCGCAGAGTCCTGCCGCTCCGGCACAACCTGCTGGCTCCCCTGAAAAATCCCCGAAAGCGAAGGGCGGCAGAAAACCCCGTCAGAGTACCGCGCCGTCTCAGCAGGCGCCGCAGCCGTTACCGGACGATTATCCGCCGATGGATGATGATGCCCCGTTTTGACCAGCATGATGAAAACGCCCCGCAACCTGCGGGGCAGGAAAAGGAGAGATACATGACCAGCAACGTTATACCGCCCCTTCAGTCACTGCCTGACGGTACATTCACCCGCGAACAGGCTGAAGCGGTCGCAGCGCAGTATCAGAATGTCGCGATTGAAGACGATCAGGGGACGCACTTTCGCCTGGTGGTTCGTCAGAACGGCGAAATGGTGTGGCGGGTATGGAATTTTGAGCCGGGTGGTGAGTACCTGATGAACCGTTATATCCGGGACTACGGCATCCGTAAACAGCAGTAAAAAGGTGCCCTGCCGGAGCAGCAACTCCGCAGGGCCGGACAGTAATCAATATCTGTGAGGAGTATCAACTATGTCAGTAACCGAGTCTAAAGCAAAAAAGGTTAAAAAAGCCAGCCCCAAAGCGTCAACGCGTAAAGCAGATGCTCAGTCAGACGTCCTGGTTGCCGTACTGGCCAGCGCCCCTGTCAGTTATACCGCATGGTCCCGCCTGTTTATCGGGGATCTCAACTGCCGTCTTATCCCGCACATGCCGGAAGAAATCAGGGGTTATGCCGACAGTATTTTCGCGGTCGGGCAAATCCATAACATCGTGGTCGTGGAATGTGATGATGGTCGGCTGGAAGTGGTGTGCGGCGGTGGGCGTACCAAAGCCATCGGTTTGCTGGTTGAAGAAGGGAAGGTAGACCCCGATCACGAATGGATCTCCTGCAAAGTGGTTCCCCGCGAACTGGCGAGGGCTATCTCTCTGACTGAAAACGGCAGACACAAGACAATGCACCCCGCCGAGCAGATCGCCGGATTCCGTTCTCTGGCAGAAGAAGGGAAAACACCAGCGCAAATCGGGGACCTGCTGGGCTACGGTGTGAAGCACGTCCAGCGCATGCTCAAGCTCGCAGGACTGGCTCCGGTTATTCTTCAGGCACTGGCAGAGGACAAAATAACCACCGAACATTGTCAGGCGCTGGCGCTGGAAGATAACCCTGACCGTCAGGTGCAGGTGTATGAGGCCGCGTGTCGTCGGGGCTGGAACAATAAACCAGAAGTGCGTGTGATCCGTAATCTGGTCACCGACAGCCAGGTGTCCACCCTCAACAACAGCAAGTACGCATTTGTAGGGGAAAACGCATTCTCCGACGATGAAATCCGCGCTGACCTGTTCAGTGACGAACAGGGTGGTTTTGTGGACAAACTGGCGCTGGATACGGCCCTGCTGGAAAAACTCCAGGTGGTTGCGGAGTGCCTGAAAGAGGCCGAGGGCTGGGCATGGGCCACCGGACGCCTGGACGCGGTCAGTTCTCACGGTGAGGACAGCGCGGTCTATCGTATTCAGGATGAGCCTGACGCGGTTTACACGGAGCAGGAACAGCAGCGCATGGATGAATTGCAGGGCGAGTATGACGAGATTCAGACCGCCAGCGATGAAACAGACGCGATGGAGTCAGAGATGGAGGCCATCGAATGCGCGGCACAACTCCGGGCATGGACGCCGGAAATGCGCGCACAGTCCGGCGTGGTGGTGTCATGGTTTCAGGGTGACATCTGTGTCCAGCGCGGGGTGATCCTGCGTGAGCTGTCTGAAACGGAAGACGAACCTGCTCAGGTTCCGGAATATGAGCGCCAGCCCGAACCCGTTGACGAAATCAGTCTGCCTCTGCTGACGAAGATGTCCTCTGAACGTACGCTGGCCCTTCAGGCTGCGCTGGTACAGAAGCCAGAGAAAACGGTAGCTCTGATGGTCTGGCGTCTGTGTACCTGCGTTTTCGATTATTGCGACACGACTTGTGATCCCTTCGTTATGCGTCTGGAGGTGCATCACAACCGTCTGGTCAGTGAAGCCCCGTCCGGTGAAGAGGGAAAAGCATGGCAGTCCCTTATGCAGGAAAAAGCCCGTCTGGAGGCGCTGTTGCCGGAAGGCTGGAGAAAGGATTTCACTACCTTTTTTACCCTTGACGGAAAGACGCTGATGTCCCTGATGGTCTTCTGTACGGCCTGTTCTGTCGATGGTGTGCAGACCAGAACGATGGGACATACGACGCGCAGTGATCTTGATGGTGTTGAACGTGCTGTTGATTTCAATCTGCATGAATGGTGGCAGCCGACGAAGAACAATTTCTTCGACTACCTGAAAAAGCCACAGATTGTTCAAATCCTCAGTGAGAACGGTTTGACCGGGGCCGCCAGCGATGCGCTGAAAATGAAGAAATCTGACGCAGCGGACCTGGCTGAAACCATGATGGCCCGTCACTGTCCTCAGTGGGTGCCTGTCTGGATGCGCGCCCCTGATGCAAAAACGCCGGATGCTGAAGCAGAAAATAACGCTTCTGATGCTACCGCCACTGACGTCCCGCCTGTGGCTCACAACAACATTCCTGATGCAGCCTGATAACGGAGGCCGCCCCTTCGGGGGCGGCAGTAAGGAGAACATGATGCGTAACATTATTACCCCTGATGTGCTGAAAACCATGATCCCCCAGGAATATGAGGACTGGCGGGAAGGTGGCGAAGATTTACGCCGCGCACTGACCCATGCCGTGATGCGTGACCTTGACTGTCCTGCTCACTGGGACCTGAACGGCGAGTACCGCAGCGAGTTCGGCGGTTTTTTCCCGGTGCAGATCCGTTTCACGCCATCCCACGGCAATTTCAGCCTGGCAGTGTGCAGTCCCGGTGATATCAGCCCGTCCTGGATGGTGGTGTTTATTCCTGCCAGTGGTCGCCCTTTCTCTGTCATCTGCACGCTGCCAGCCTGGTCGCCGGAGGTTATCAGCCACACGTTGAGTCTTGTCGCCCACCTCGATGCCGATGGTTACAGTCAGGCCAGTATCATCAGCGTTCTGGCGATGGAGGGTACATTATGATCCCGGCAAACCTGTCACTGGTCCCTCTGAGTCATGAGCGTCGTGCGGTAATGCAGGCCATCGCAGAGGTGGAAGCAAAATACGAGCGCGGTATCTGTGTCGCTGAATTTCCCTATGCCCGCGCCTTTTTCCGTATCCTGAACGGCAGTAAGCGTGTCACCGTAAAGGATATCGACTGGTTCTCTCCGGGGCTGACGGCTCAGTCGCTGCGGGGAAATAAACAGGACTGGCTGGCAGCGATTGATAGGCTGATTGAAAGCCGTGGCGCATGTTGCTGGTTACCCCTGTCGGTGTCGGACGGCTGGCGACTGTTCCCGGAAACGAAGTTTCAGACGTCAGAGCGTCGGCGCAGGCAAAATGAACTGAGCGCCGAAAAATACACCCGCCAGCGCCGGAAAGAGGCGTGCCAGCGCGAAACTGCGTATCAGGCGCTGGCGGGGCAGGCGGAAATTGAGCTGGCTTTTCATACCCCGGAAACGGTCGGCAGGTGGAGCGCACGCTGGTCGGGTACTGAACTGCGCCAGTACGACCTGGAGGAAATGTTCTGGCGCTGGAGCGAGCGTTTTCCGTCACTGGCATCGATGGAACGCTGGATGATGGCGAATCAGCCATTCTGGAGTGTGATGGTGGAGTCTGATGCGCTCGCTAAAGAAAGCCCGGAACCGGTCAGACAACTGGAGCGATGGATGGTACCCAACAAGCTGATGCACCGGAGCCATGCATGAAGTGGCGTTACTCGTTGCGCTGGAGACTGCCCCGGACACCATGTCCCGGACCGCAGGAACTGGTGTCAGAAGTGGTGGAGGCCGGGAAGCCCGCTCCTGAATCGGTGATGGCCCGCTGGGTGGCGGGCGCGGGGTATGCGGTGTGTGTCGATTTTCTGGATGAAAGGCAGATAAGACGCTGGAGTGATGAACGAAAAGCGGCTGCCCGTCGGCGGAATCTGGAACGTCGCGTGAACCGGATTGCGCCATTGTTTGCTGATGAATTTATCAGGCGTGAACTGGAAGCTCGCCCGGCGTATTTTCAGGGGAAAACCATGAATATGCCTCCCAAAGGAGGGTAGTCATGCTGAAGGTTATGAGCCGTTTGGTCAGACAAAGGATTTGCGTCTGTTAAAACACTTTTGGTAAGGAAAGACTATGACTCACGTATTTGTTTATCTCGTTATCGCTTCATCTGTACACGGTGGTAGCAGCTGGAACGTAACCCCTATGCCTAATATGGATGTTTGCAAGCAGTTCAGCGAAAGTATTACTAAACCCCGGGGATTTGATCTTAATTTTCCTCAGGCAAGCCTGGTTCGCTGTGTTGAGGTAAAGACTGATAAGCCTGTTAATCCGTAATATCACATAAATGATCGATATATTTCCTTCACGATATACGGGCAGCAGGGGAAATTTTTGTCCTCCGACAGGATGTATAATTCATCCGTGTTAGCTCTTGAGCTAAGTTAGCTTTTAGGCTAATATAAAGAAACTGAATCAGGGAGCAGATTAAATGTTTACAGTCATTTTTCACGATGAGGCTGAAAAAGAATTCGTTGCTCTGCCTACTGCAATTCGAGCCAAGATGTCACGCATACTCGCAAAGCTGGAGGCCAACCCACGTCAGCTTCGTGAGCCTGATACCAACCCCCTGGGCAACGGGTTATTTGAAATCCGGACAATGGGCACCGATATCGCACGAGGATTGTGGGTATATCAGAGCGGTGAGCACATTTTTTTGCTGAGGATTTTCATTAAAAAATCCCCCAAAACTCCACCGGCAGAGATAGAGCTGGCATTTCGCAGACTTGAGGAGATGCAGAATGAAATATAAATCACTTAGCCAGGTACATGCTGAAGCGATGCATGATCCTGAATACCGCGCAGCGTATGAGGCTGAAGAAGCCTCAGAGCAGCTTCGGGAGACATTAGCTTCCTGGCGAAAGGAAGCGGGCTTGACGTCTGCGCAGGTTGCAGAGCGCATGGGTATTAAAGCGCCTACCATTTCACGCATGGAAAAGAACGCATCACGGATGAGCATTGATACACTGGTTCGCTATGCCAGAGCATGTGGTGTGAACTTTAAAATTCAGCAAGTTTGAAGATGCAGCAACCACAATAAAATGCAGCGCGTCGGTATAGCTCTTTATTCCGACGCGTGCTTATTTGATTTTGACTGCTCCCCGCCCTAAAGGGCGAGGCTTTACGCGCAAAATCGGTAAAAAGAGCGGTTATGCATGCGGTATAGCTGCTCTTTTTTTGTGACCTCACGCTTTGTAATACCCGGTTGTGAATCTCTTATGAAGAACTGTGGGCGACTTCCCTGACGGGAACCGGGGCTGTCGTAAACGGAGCCGGTAAACCGTCTCCGCCCTGACGGGCTTCCATCCCACTGTCGCAACGTCAACACCGGCTTGCAGTGACCGTTCCGGTCACGCCGCTTTCACCATGCCGGCGATAAAGCTGCCGGCACTCAGGTGACGCCACGTCGTTCCGCCGTGTCGGGTGTGTTCATCCTCTTCTCATACCTCTGGTGAGCCATCTCGCGTCCGTTCCCGGGCTGAGGGCTGGTCGTAGCACCGTCGCGTCGTCATCCAAGGGGTGAAATGAACTCCGCCAAAAACTTTTTGCGAAGGGATGCAAAAACTTTTTGTCTCCGCCCCTTTCCTTCCTCCTTGCGACGTTGCTCCTTTGCCCTTTGCCGCCAGGGAACTCACCGAGAGATGGATTAACCACCAGACAAGAGGAAAAGCAGGATGAACACACAGAACGTCAACGTCAAAACCGCCACCAAAGAATCTTCCGAAAGATGGGGTTCAGACCCAAAAGCGCGTCTGGCCTGTGTTATCGCAGAGCAAAAGTCATACCTGAACGAGCTTTGCGGCGTGTGGAATCTTCAACTGAGCCAGAAAGATGAGGCTGAGGAAATCCTGCGTCTTCTCAGCCTGATGAGTGACAACATTCACAAGGAAGGTGTGCTGTGCTGGGAACGTTCATATCCGCTGGTGTCATTCCATGTTGTGCAGCCGTGGTTGCAGGCCAAAAACCATGCCATCCGCTTATACGGCGTCATCGGGCGTGAAGCGTTGGACATCGCGCGTAAAGACCTTCGCGACAACATTAATTTTGCTCAGGCCATGTTGCGCCTGGAAGCCCGTTAGTCAGCATAACCCACGGCGGCAGGGCATGTCGCCATCAACCAAAAAAGGAGAGCACCATGCAATTACACCTGACCGAATCCTCTGCTGTCCTGGAGATGCAGACCACCGCTGAGGCAGAGCGTGCGTACTGGCTGAGCCGTGAACAGGCGGCGGTGAAAGCCCCTGCTGAAATAGACGTACACGCTTTCCATGATGCGCTGGGGCTGATGTACCCGATGAACTGGCGCAGTAGTGAGAACGGCGAGTGTGAAACCTTCATGCTGGCAGAAATGATCTGCGGCAATGTGACCGAAATTTATGCACGGATCGGTATCCGTTATTACCGGATGCGTGACTACAGCAACCTTGACCACGCGGAAGTTCTGGCCCGCGTTAAGGAGGGAATGCAGCGCCAGAAATGAAAAAGGCAGACTTTCGTCTGCCATTTCCCGCCGGATTTACCCGCTTGCAACGACTAATCCGGCCTTCACCAAAAGGAACAAACCAATGCAATTCAGTGAAGTTTCGATTGTTACACCGACCGCCCTGTATGTCCAGATGCTTGAGGCGGAAAACGCTCCTGTAAGAAGACAGGTGCGCATTAAACGCAGTGATATCGACCGTGACGAAATCAGCGCCGAAATGCGGGCGCTGGGCCGTCACATTGCGCACTGCCGGAAGAAAGGGCGCTCTGTACGTATTCCGGCCATGAGCGTAAGCGAGTGGGGACAGGTGTTACGCACGCTGGAACTGAAGCGGGCATTTAACTGACGGAGGAGCCGCCTCGCAGGGGCGGCATTCAGGGAGAAAAATTATGTCTCAAATCAGTTTTGCCAGCTTCTTTGACCAGTCGAAAGAGGCTGCACACTTAACACCAGCTAACCCCGAATTGCCCGCCGTGAATGCGCAGCCGATACCGCACCGGATGATGACAACAGACCAGGCCCGCCGCCAGTTTATCAGCGTGTTCAGGGATACCGCCCGCAACCTGCGCCGCTGGGAGGTGTTCAGCGACTTTATCACGCTGGCGGCCAGCGAACTGGATATGGCGCGGATAAGAACGCCGGAAAACATTGATCGCAGCCGTGAAATATGCGCGAAGTACAGCGCGAGCGATATCAGCAACCTGCATACGCTTTTCTGCCTGATGGTCTGCACACTGGAGTCGAAATTCCACGACTTTCTCGGCGCGATCTTCATGGAACTTGAGCTGGGCGACGACCGCAACGGGCAGTATTTCACGCCCTATCACCTCCAGTCGCTAATGGCGAAGATGCTCATGCCGGATGTCGAACAAACGATCAGGAGGGAAGGGTTTGTGACCGTCAGCGATCCGGCAAGTGGTGCTGCGGGGATGATTGTAGCTTATGCGGAGAATCTGCTGGCAGCAGGTTATAACCCGTCTGAACATATGTTCGGCAGTTGCATAGATATCGACCCGATCGCAGCCGATATGGCGTTTATTCAGCTTTCTCTGCTGGGTATTCCTGCCGAGGTGGTCACGGGCAATACGCTGACGATGCAGTTAAACAGGGTGCGGTATACGCCGGTGTACTACATCAACAACTTTGAAAAGAGGCTGGACGATCAGCGCCGTATTAATGCCATGCGTGAATTTATACGTGCCATGAATAATGCTGCATAACCATCCTGAAGGGCAGGGAATACCCTGCCTTTCGTGGTATTAAAGACCGCGCGCTTGCGGCGCATAATAAGCAGGTTGCTCTGACGTGCAACCTGCTTTATTCCGGTGCATATTTGTCTCATTGTTATTATTTATTCAGACCTCTTATATCTCATCCGTCCTTCTCCTGTTTATCCCTGTGCTCTTTTTTACATCGTCAGCTGACAACATGATCGCCAGCTGGTTACGTCAGCATTCAGATTACGATGGGCGGCTTCTGGAACTACTGGATTATTCCGCAGGTTGTCGGCGGTAACGTGGCTCCGAACAGAATTAACTTCACTACCACACAAACGGGGTATATTTCCCCTGAAGGGGGAACAATACTATAACATGTTAATTCCTGGGAATTATTTTGAATCAGAGGTCAGTGTCGATGCTGCCGGAATTATTGCGACATTAATGATAATGAACTGGTTGTCCTGGCAGGTGGCGGATATGGGGGCTGAATATGCGAAAGTCTGTAAACATCTTGTCGCCCGTCAGGATGCCCTGAAGGATTATGTCAGTCTTATTCAACATCCGGAACGTGGATTGATATGGCGGGCTATCGATTAAAACAGGTTCATCACTTTTGTGGCGCATTGTTTTTGATGCCAACATAAATATCCTGAATTTCTTTTGCATATTTCTGGCGTTTTTTCTCCTGTGCTTCCGTTTCACGAAATCCTGCATTATAAGCCCCTACAGCCCGCCATGAGTATCCCCAGCGTTTAAAGGCAATGGCAAGGTAGTAAGCGCCAGTGTAAATGTTAAGGCAACTGTCAGTATAAAGTTGTCGGGGAGTGATCCCGAACTGTGCCAGATGTGAAAAATTTTGTGAGTGTATTTGCATCTTGCCAACAGCATATTCGCTCTGTGATACAACGTTGAGCGCATTATCACGCCAGGATGACTCACGGAACGAAATCGCCCGTAACAGATTCGGCTCGATCCGATAATCTCTACCTGCCATTTCAAAACAGTCCTGCGCATTAACAGAAAATGTTATCGCCAGTAGTCCTGTAATCAGAGTTTTCCT